>NZ_VPAK01000085.1:0-1011 GCF_013419295.1 Acinetobacter sp. YH12094 | reverse complement strand
TCTGCTAGGGACAGCTGCCCTGTTTGTTTCCATGCCATGTCGGTGTCTTTTGTTATGTGGTTGATTATAAAGCATTATATCATTTTAACGAACTTTTGTGTATCTGTTCGTGCAAAGGTTTCTTTAATTCAGTCCAGAATCACAACCAGAAACTAGCTGTAGTTTCTGAATGACCGTCAAGGTCCTTAGTTTCGCCCATAGATTCCCTCTGTGGGCTTTTTTTGATCAAAAATTGTATAGATGCTCTAAAATAAACCTTTTAGCATTTCATAAGCAATTAGGATTAAGGCTGAGACCATCAGCACAACAAAAATGAGTTCCACTCTAGTTAACAACTTAGTTCCATTTACTTTTCACTTAATTTATATAGCAGTTAACTCGTAGCATAAATGACATAACATGACATGGAAAATAATCAAAAAGACAGAATTTGGATTTTGATCAGATCTGCATGTTTACATGCTTCTACAGCAGCTTTGAATGTTTCACTTAACCTTTAAACTTTTCTTAAAACTAAATATATTTACATATACATTCTAAAATTTGATAGAATTTATTAAAACTTTAGATTCTAAGTGTAAATAATGAGAAGCGCTAATATTCGACGTGATGGCTACTTAAAATTTCTGAATACATGGCAAGACCGTGATGTCATTAAAGTGCTTTCGGGTGTACGTCGCTCTGGAAAATCCACCTTGTTAGCGATGTTTCAACAAGACCTAAAAGCACAGGGTGTACAAGCCGAAAACATCATTGCTATCAATTTCGAATTTATGGAATTTGAAGAACTCACAGATTACCGTAAACTACATGATTATGTACTGTCTAAAGTTGATAAAAGCAAAAAAAACTATGTTTTTTTAGATGAAATACAACATGTTACCAATTTTGAGAAAGTAGTCGACTCCTTATATGTTCGGGATTATATCGATTTATATATTACAGGCTCAAATGCATTCTTTCTAAGTGGAGAACTTGCGACTTTACTTACAGGACGCTATATCGAGCAAC
>NZ_VPAK01000084.1:0-1168 GCF_013419295.1 Acinetobacter sp. YH12094 | reverse complement strand
TACGTTGTCGGCAGCGGGCCAAAAAGGAATACGTCCATGCCCATCGAGGTGAAACCGGCTGTGAGCGCGGGTTCAAGCATATAGCCCGACAGGCGCGTATCCTTGCCGATCACGACACGATGGCGGTGGTCACCGCGACGAAAGACACGGCCAGCCGCCATGCCGACGCGCAAGGCGGTTTCCGCCGTCATCGCGCCTTCGTTGGCTTTGCCACGAATACCGTCTGTGCCGAAATATTTGCGCACCATAAGGTCGATTATCCTGTCGTCGGGTCGCCCTCAAAGGGGACATGCCTGCTGAACCGCGAATATAGAGAAATATCCCGAATGTGCAGTTAACGAATTCTTGCGGTTTCTTTCAGCGCCGCCAATACCGCCAGCCCGTCGCGCAAGGGGCGCGGCTCGTGTGTGCGGATGAAGTCAGCTCCACCTGCGGCGGCGGCAAGCTCTGCAGCGAGTGTCGCGGCCCCGACATCCCCCGGACCACGGCCTGTGAGCGCGCGCAGAAAGGATTTGCGCGAAACAGACAGAAGCACCGGCAAATCGAAGCGCAGCCGCAATTCATCGAACCGCGCCAGCACCGAGAGCGAGGTTTCGGGAGCAGCCCCCAGAAAAAACCCCATGCCGGGATCAAGGACAAGGCGGTTGCGTTTGATACCGGCACCCGTCAGCGCCGCGATGCGCGCGTCAAAGAACGCCGCAATGTGATCCATGATGTCGCCAGCGGGTGCCTCGCGCCGATCTGCCTGCCCGTCTTGCACCGAATGCATAACGACGAGTTTGGCAGATGATTTCGCCAATTGCGGATAGAACGCAGCGTCTGGAAAACCGCGAATATCATTGAGATAGGCCACACCACGCGACAAGGCATAGGCTTGCGTCGCGGGTTGATAACTGTCGAGCGAGACGGGAATGCCATCTGCCTTGAGCGCGTCCAGCACCGGCGCGATACGCGCGATTTCTGTGTCGGACGAAACAGGCGCGGCGTCGGGATTGCTGGATGCCGGACCGAGGTCGATCACATCTGCCCCCTCGGCCATCAGCTTACGCGCCTGCGCAATGGCTGCGTCTGGCGCCAGATACCGGCCTCCATCGGAGAAACTGTCCGAGGTTATGTTGACGATGCCGAAAATGATGAGCGATTTATTCATGGGGGCTTCTATAATAAT
>NZ_VPAK01000083.1:0-1180 GCF_013419295.1 Acinetobacter sp. YH12094 | reverse complement strand
CTCTGTACACGACAAATTTCACAGAACCCTTATCCTATCAGGATTCTGCTTTCTTAAAATTGCCAAAATTTCCTTAAACTCTTCTTTTTTCCCAAAACCAATTAAACGCTGAATCGCCATTTGAACATAGTCTAAACCATAGCGAAATAAACTCATTGAGAGTCGTCCATGCTTCTTTATTTTTATCGCTTTTTTTTGATTATGTTGCCATTCACCCGTTAAGTAACACCAACAGAAGCTTATAGCTAACACCGCAATCAATTTTTTCACTCGTCTAGGGTCTGTCAAGCGCGTATTTTCAAGATTAAACCCGCGTCCTTTGAGACAACTGAATAAGGTTTCAATTTCCCAGCGTAATGCATAATCCTGAATAGCATTGGCATTAAACTGAGGAGAAACGACGAGTAAAAGCTCTCCATTTTCTAACTGTAGTGCACTTATATATAGTTTCACCCGACCAACCAAAATCCGTCGTTTACGACATTCAATTTGACCAACTTTAAGATGGCGAAATAAATCACTAATTTTATGATTCTTTCCTAAATGATTGGTGACAATGAAGTTTTTTTAACACGAATGCAGAAGTTGATGTCTTGTTCAATTAACCATGTAAACCACTGCTCACCGATAAACTCTCTGTCTGCGAACACATTCACAATACGGTCTTTACCAAAAATGGCTATAAAGCGTTGAATCAAAGCAATACGCTCTTTCGTATCTGAATTTCCACGTTTATTAAGCAATGTCCAAAGGATAGGTATCGCTATTCCACGATAAACGATTGCGAGCATCAGGATATTAATATTTCGTTTTCCCCATTTCCAATTGGTTCTATCTAAAGTCAGTTGCACTTGGTCGAATGAAAACATATTGAAAATCAACTGAGAAATTTGACGATAATCAAAATACTGACCTGCAAAGAAGCGCTGCATACGTCGATAAAATGATTGTGGTAAACACTTGATGGGCAAGGCTTTAGATGCAGAAGAAAGATTACATGTTTGCTTTAAAATAATCACAAGCATGATGAGCGCAAAGCACTTTAAATGTGACTTGTTCCATTTTAGAGATTTGTTTAAGATAAGATATAACTCATTGAGATGTGTCATAGTATTCGTCGTTAGAAAACAATTATTGTGACATTATTTCAATGAGTTATCTATTTTTGTCGTGTACAGAG
>NZ_VPAK01000009.1:0-128209 GCF_013419295.1 Acinetobacter sp. YH12094 | reverse complement strand
AGATTATGCAACGAGTTGGCTGTGGCATTACAACTATGAAAGACCACACCAAGCAAACAAAGGAAGGCCACCTCTAATGGCTGCTTAACCTCTACTTTTAACTTCGGTTATTTATGGGAGGATTACCATACATTTCGCTCATTTATTATTTTTAATCAAATTGCATTTCCATAATGTGCATGAAAGTGAATTAGAAAAATATACCTAGAAGTAGTGATTTATATATCAAAGTATAATTAAGTTATTGTGATATAATGGAATTTAAGTAATGTATGGTTTTTTGTGTTTTTCATTATATTGAATGCAAAGATTTATAGGTTTTTATTTTTAGAATATTGATTAAATAATCATCAGATTTAGATTCGAATTGAAAATAATAATTGAAATATGAAAGCTGTATTTTAATAACTGATAAATTGAACTGTTTATGTTGTGAGTTAATATTGATTTATTGCTTAGTTATTTTAAATATAAATATTAATAAATTTTCAAAATAATGTGATTTATTTCTCATCTATGTTTATTTTATAGCACAAAAATACTATTATAAAAAAAGCCCTTTGAAAATGAATCAGACATACTTTATCTAAAATACCTGAAACTAGTGATTTTAACGAAAGTTATATTTTACTAAGATGTATTTATCTTCTTACTTATCTGGCTAGTGTGAAGATATTGTCGAGGCGATGAATTGAGATATACATCAAGTCATATATTACCTTATCAGGCTACCTATTTGGGTTAGCCTTTTCTTTTTTCAGATACTGTATTTTTTCATTTTAAATTTTAATTCATCTCAACATTATTACTTCTGCATTATTCATTTCCGCCAAATAAAAAAGAGAGCACAGGGCTCTCTTTAATTTTTACACTGATTAATTAGTGTAGATTGTTAGTGATTTTCTGCAAGATTTGAAGCAATACATCAAATTCACTTTGAAGCGGTGTACTCTTACGTGTTACCAATGCCAATGTGCGTGTAGGACTTGCTTCAATTTCTTTCACAGCCAAATCTTCATTGGCTTTGATCATATTGGTATGAACTGCAATTTCAGGCAATAAGGTAAAGCCTAAATCTGCGGAAACCATTTCAACCAAAGTTGGCAATGAGCTTGCTTTTAAACGATGGTCATTTTTACGTTCACCAATCGGACAAGCACTCAAAGCATGATCACGTAAGCAATGGCCTTCTTCAAGCAACATTAAACGAGATAAATCTAGGTCGTCTAAAGATTTCGCTTGAGCTGCATTTTGGTCAGCTTTGTTGTACACCAAGAACAATTTTTCTTTGTTCACTTCAGCCACTTTTAGACTGCGAGTATCGAAAGGTAGCGCAAGTAAAACAATATCTAAATTGCCATGCTCTAATTTCTCAACAATTTTTTCACTTTGCGCTTCATGCAAGTGGAGTTGAATTTTAGGCAACTGCTTATGCACTTCATCAAGTAAAGGTGCAAGAAGGAAAGGCGCAATGGTCGGAATAACACCTAAATGCAAATCACCGGTTAAAGGCTCACTCATTTCACGACTTAAACGCATTAGGTCTTGCGCATCTGCCAATAGAACTCGGGCTCGACCGACAACTTGTTCGCCAAGTGGAGTTAAACGCACGTTTTGACGGTCGCGTTCTACCAAAACGCCACCTAATAAACGCTCAAGCTCCATGATCCCGCCAGACAAAGTAGACTGGGTGACAAAAGAACGACGCGCAGCTTCAGTAAAGTGTAGCGTTTCTGACAGTGTTACTAGATATGACAGCTGTCTTAAGGATGGTAATGCAGCCATAGTGTCCTAATTTATGATTTAAAGTGATCAGCAAACAAACCGCTAAGATATGGAATAAAATGCGGTGGGATATCATGCCCCATTCCATCAATTAATTCAAATTTAGCACCTGAAATAGCCTTTGCAACGGCCTTACCATGGCTTGGCGGCAGCAAACGGTCACGAGCTCCATGAACCACAATGGTTTTATGCTGAATTTGTTTATCCAACTGCAGCAGGGAACCTGTACATAATATTGCTAAAAACTGTTGAAGTACACCCGCTGGGTAATAACTCCGCTTATAGAGTTTACGTGCAGTTTGTATCGCTTCAAGCTGATTAATATAGCCTGGAGAGCCTATAATATTAAAAACTTTCAGGCTATGGTTAATAATGCCATCTTCATCGTTAGATTCAGGTTTTTCAATTAGACTAAATAATTGCTTTGGAAATGGCGGTGGAAGTAAGGGGTGGATGTTACTGGTAAACAGTAAGCTTAAGTTGTGCACTTTATCTGGATAGCGTGCCGCCACGATTTGAGCAATCATACCGCCCATCGAAGCGCCTAAAATATGGACTTTATCAAGTCCCATACGATCAATTAACAGTGCAACATCGTCTGCCATATCATATAGATCATAAGGCGCACCTTGATTCTCTAGACCTAAGGCAAAACGTCCCATCAGTTTAAAGGTGTTAAGGCGTGGGCCTGGGTTACGAATTTTACTCGACAGACCAATATCACGATTATCAAAGCGAATAACTCGGTAACCTTGATCTATTAGGGACTTACAAAAGAAATCGGGCCAATACAACATTTGTGCGCCGAGTCCCATAATCAGTAGGATTGCAGGATCTTCAGGATGACCACCCACCTCGACATGAAGTTCAATGCCATTGCCTAACTCTACGCGAGTTTCATGCATAAAAGAGGCATAAGGTGAAATATTAAACTGAAGGGCACTATTCATTGTTATTTTCCTTTAAAAAGGACGTCTAATATTATCAGGACGTCCTTGTATTTAAACCTTAAACTGAAGCAGGAATCAAGTCCGGAACCTGCTTAGTCAAAGTTAAGCGTTGCTTCCCAGCAGTTGCACCGAGCAGTACAAATCCACGTAATACGCCATCTTGATCGATGGCACGGGCAATCATGCCATCTTCAAGCTCTTCTGTTTCCCATTGGGTTTCTACATCAATTGGCGCAGGAAGGACAGTTAAAGGTGCAGCAGGTGTTTTCACGGCTACAGGCATGGCTGGATAATGTACAGCGGTATGCTCACCATTGAGGGTTTTTGCCAAAGCACGTGCTTGTTGCATGATTGGCATCACGTATGGCAGAAGGGTACCATTAACTTCAGCACAGTCACCGACAGCATAGATATCTGCCAAGTTGGTTTCTAAGCTTTTATTGGTTAATACGCCACGACTGGTGTGAATGCCGGCTTGTTTTGCCAAGTTAATCTCAGGTTGTAAGCCAATCGCAGACAACACAACATCTGCCACTAAGCTTTGACCATTGGCAAGGCTCACTTGATAGTCACCATTTTCAATACGTGACACTTTGTCGACTGTCGTACCTAAAACGAATTGAATACCCGTTTCTTCTAAATTGCTTTGGAATTTAGCTGCAACATGAGACGGCAGTAGGCGACCCAAAGGTTGCGGAGCTAAATCGACCACCGATACTTTCGCCCCAGTATTTTGGAGGTCGTTTGCAAATTCACAGCCAATCAAGCCTGCCCCTAAAATCACCACACGTTTATCTTCACGTGCTGCAAGCTGTTTACGGAAAGCTTTGTAGTGATCTAAATTGTTGACGACGTGAATGTCTTCACTGCCATCACCCGAAATAGCTAAGCGAATTGGATTTGCGCCGACTGCTAAAACGAGTTTTGAATATAGTTGTGTTTGAGTTCCATTTTGGCTTTCAATAGTAAGCTCATGTTTTGCTGCATCAATGGATTTAACCCAACTCTTATTGATGATTTGCATATTGAGTTGAGCCGACATTTTTTCGGCATCCCCTAGAGGGATTTGCTCAGGAGCTTTATTACCAACGAGCGCATTGGATAATGTCGGTTTAGCGTAGTTAATGGCATCATCCGCACAGATCATAATAAGTTCTAGTTCAGTATTTAACTTTCGAAATTCACGTGCAACGGCATATCCCGCCATACCAGAACCAATAATGACAATAGGGTGCATACTCAACTCCAAACACATTTCATATTTTTTAAAGACAAAAAAAAGACCATAACGATGATGGCCTTAGATTCTATTTATTAGATTTCAACCATTTCAAAATCTACTTTTGAGACGCCACAGTCTGGGCAAGTCCAATCATCTGGGATATCTTCCCATTTCGTTCCTGCCACGATACCGTCTTGTGGCCAGCCTTCTGCTTCGTCATAAATCCATCCACAAACGATGCACTGATACTTTTTCATTCCATTCTCCAAAAACTGACAAAAAATTAAGTCAGTAAATACTTCATAACTGTATAAGTTTATACCTTAAGGTTAATTAGCCTTATACAGTAGACTCTTATGTTAAATTTTTACGCAGTTCTAACGATAAAGTAAAGTGGCTAAGAGTTTAATGAGTGAAATTAAAAGCAGAATGGCAGTGAGGGACAATAAATATCATCAAAACCCCAGATCTGGGGAAAATTGTCTGACAATATTTATGTGTATCGATTGGTGTATTTGATTTAAATCCCGTGAATTGGGCTTTAAATAATTCCTTTTTGGCTCTCATAGACTAAAGTCTTGCAGAAAAAAACTCTAAAATCTTTTATTTTATGATTAGGAAAATATATATTTGATATTTTTTAAATAAATACAATATTAATAATCAATAACTTATGTAAATTTACTGTATCTTAAATATGCATTTTGGTCGGGGGTTAGCTGTTCTTTTCTCTCAAATCGCGTTAAAATTCACACATTCCTTCCTTAATTTATTTTCTCCTATTATGAGTAATTCTACTGCTGCGGCATTGTGGTCTAACATTCGTACTGTCCAAGATTTCCCAAAACCAGGAATTTGTTTCTTTGACCTTACGCCGTTATTTATGAATAACATCGAATCGTTAACTGATGCCCTAATTGCAAGCATTCCAGCTGAGCAATTGGCAGAAGTAGATAGCTTTATTGCAGTTGAAGCGCGTGGTTTTGTTTTGGCAAGCTTACTTGCCCAGCGTACGGGTAAAGGTTTGGTGTTGGTACGTAAAGCCGGAAAATTACCACCACCTGTTGTCGGTGTGGGTTATAGCCTTGAATACGGTTTAGATCGTCTTGAAATGTCAGCTGAAATCGAATCACAAAAAGTAATTATTGTGGATGACGTATTGGCGACGGGCGGTACGCTTCGTGCAGTGAAACAATTGGCTGAAAAATGTAAACACCAAGTTTTAGGCGCAAGCATTTTCTTAGATTTGCCTGACTTGCATAAAGATTTAGGACTAAATATTTGGTCTGTTTTAGATGATAAAACACGTCCTGAAGCAGATGCTGCCTAAGCGTCAGTTTTAAAATGTAAAAAGCCTTGTCTATGACAGGGCTTTTTTATGTCTGATAAAAAAGACGTTGCTACTTATGATTAATCTTATGATTTATTTTTTTAAATAGTTTAATTCGAGATGTTGGATTAAATCATTAATATTTTCAGGGCATTGTAGACGATGATGTCCGCCATCCATCACTTGAACTTGCATATAGTCTTCGAGTTGTTGTTCTGCTTCATACATATCTAAGATTTCATCGCCACGTTCGATATATGCAATTTGTGGAATATCGTGATCCAAATCCATTTCATTAATTGCAGGGTAGTCGTCACGAAAGTCTGGATGCAGACTCGGGTTAGCAATCACACAAGGAATGCGATGAAACAGCGACATTTTCAAAGCCCAGTATGCCCCGAGACTATGACCGACGATGATATCGGGCTTAATGGTTTCAATACTCTCGTGGTAAAAGTCCGCAACAGTTTGAAAATTTAAGTTGCGATAGTCCACTTCAATGCAGAATTTTTGTTTTGCATTGATGGCATGGAACTTCGTAGATTCACGGGAAGAATCCAATCCATGTAAAAACAGAATTTTCGATAAGCAGGAAGTCATTGTTTTTCTACACACTGTTTTCAAACATTTTTGGATGTGTTGAATATTTTATTTTTCAACAATTTTATGACTTCATTGTAGAGAGAATTGTCAAAAAGAGAATTTAGCTTTTGGTCTAATTTATAGGCATTTAAAAGACTTTAGTCTTAAAGAAAATAGATTAAAAGGTTGAATTAAGTTCTTGATATATATTTTAATGTATTGATAGTTATAAGTATTTTTAAAGCTTTTAGTTATCATCTGATATCATTAAAATGTAGGTTTTCGAGCTTGAGTATTTAATTTTTATCTACTGCACATCTGTAAGGTATGGATTAAGCAAACCTGAAGGTATAGCTGTCAAAACAACTTACTTCGATAAATTTCTACTTATTAAAAAAAATGCGCGCATTGCTTACTGCTCAATTCAAAGGAAATCTGCTATGCTATGCAACTTCCGTTTTTTAACTATTTGAGACAGAGATGACGCAACATAACGCTCAATCGACTTCTGAACAAGCCATTTCCGAAAACGATTTAATTGCACAGCGTCATGCCAAGTTAGAGCACATCAAAGAGCACGCCAAGGAAACAGGTGTTAGCCCGTGGCCTAACACATTTAAGCGTGAACACTATGCACAAGACCTACAAGATCAATTCGCTGAAAAATCAAAAGAAGAAATTGAAGCAGGCGAAAAGGTTTATGTGAAAGTTGCTGGTCGTGTGATGTTGAACCGCGGTTCATTCATCGTAATCCAAGATATGACTGGTCGTATCCAACTTTATGTACCACGTAAAGAGTTGGATGCTGATGTTCTTGCAACAATTAAAGCACTCGATTTGGGCGATATTATTGCCATTGAAGGTTATATTGGTCGTTCTGGTAAAGGTGACCTTTATGTTCATATTGAACATTTTGAGCTTTTAACCAAATCACTCCGTCCACTTCCAGACAAATTCCATGGTTTGACTGATACTGAAGTTAAATACCGTAAGCGTTATTTAGACCTCATCATGAACGAAGAAACACGTAAAACTTTTGAAATTCGTGCAAAAGTGGTGTCAGGTATTCGTTCATATTTGAGCAATGAGCGTTTCATGGAAGTTGAAACACCAATGATGCATGTGATTCCGGGTGGTGCATCTGCGCGTCCATTTGAAACTCATCACAATGCATTAGATATGCCTTTATTTTTACGTATTGCGCCTGAGCTTTACTTAAAACGTTTGGTCGTTGGTGGTTTTGAGCGTGTGTTCGAAATTAACCGTAACTTCCGTAACGAAGGTGTATCAACACGTCATAACCCAGAATTCACCATGATTGAATTCTACCAAGCGTATGCAGACTACAAAGATCTGATGGCTTTGACAGAAAATATGCTTGAAAAATTGGCCATTGACATATTAGGTTCGACTGATGTGCCTTATGGTGATGAAGTGTATAGCTTCAAAGGTCCATTCAAGAAAATTTCGATGTTTGATGCGATTCTTGAACATAACCCAACGTTCACTGCTGAAAATGTATCTGATCGTGAGTTCCTTGCAAATTTTGTTAAAAATGAACTGAAAGAGCAAGTAAAACCTGGTTTTGGTTTAGGCAAACTTCAAACCATCGTATTTGAAGAAACTGTTGAAACAGAACTTCGTCAACCGACATTCATCACAGAATACCCAGCGGAAACTTCACCATTGGCACGTCGTAATGATGAAAATCCACATATTACGGACCGTTTTGAATTCTTCATCGGTGGTCGTGAGTTGGCAAATGGTTTCTCAGAGTTAAATGATCCGATTGACCAAGCTGAACGTTTCCAAGCCCAAGTTGCCGAAAAAGATGCGGGTGACGATGAAGCAATGCATTACGATGCAGACTTCATTGAAGCATTGGAATACGGTTTACCTCCTACAGCGGGTGAGGGGATTGGTATTGACCGTTTGGTGATGTTATTTGCGAATGCTGCAAGTATCCGTGAAGTGATCTTGTTCCCACATATGCGTCATAAAAACTAATTTAGTTTTTGAAATAAAAAACCCGCTTAATGCGGGTTTTTTATTGTTTCAATAGGGGATATTTAATTCTTCTTAGCCAATTTTCAGACAAAAAAATACGCAATGATTGGGGTGTTCATTGCGTATAACAACGAATCTGCTTTCACAGGTTCGGTAAAGGAGAAATGTTATGAATTTAGGTATTCCTAAAACATAAATAGATAATAGAGTGAACGGTCAGTCATTTCATTGGTGTTCACGTTAAGTGATGTTACCTAACGTTAAAACTAAGGAGATTTTGTGAATACCTTCACAAAAAAAGTGCCTATAAAAAAGCCTTTCACATTGGAAAGGCTTAATTTTATAGAATTTTTAAATTTAGAAGTGGAATACACCCAGTCCAGATTTAATTTCATCTAACGTTTGTTGGGTAATATCACGGCATTTATCGGTACCGGTTTTTAAAATATCCATGATGTAGTCAGGATCTTTTTGCAATTCTAAACGGCGTTCACGGATCGGGCCGATCAGCTCTTTTAGTACACCTTCAAGACGCTTTTTCACAGTACCATCGCCTAAGCCACCACGACGATAGTGTTCTTTTAATTCTGCAACAGCTTCTTTATCCGGATCGAATGCATCAAGGTAAGTAAATACGACGTTACCTTCCACTTGACCCGGATCTTCAATACGTAAATGATTTGGATCGGTATACATTGCATTAACAGCTTTCTTGATATCTTTATCAGTCGCGTCAAGCACAATGGTATTGCCCAAAGATTTAGACATTTTTGCTTTACCATCAAAACCTGGTAAACGACCTACATTAGAGAGTAAAGCTTTACATTCAGGAAGTACGTCACGACCAATTTGACGGTTTAAACGACGAACAATTTCATTGGTTTGTTCAATCATTGGAATTTGGTCTTCGCCGACAGGAACGACAGATGCTTTAAACGCTGTAATATCGGCAGCTTGAGCCACTGGGTAGCATAAGAAACCTGCAGGAATGTCACGCTCAAATCCACGCATTTGAATCTCAGATTTAATAGTTGGATTACGCTCTAAGCGAGAAACCGTCACAAAGTTCAAATATAACATGGTCAATTCATTCAATGCTGGTAAGCATGATTGAACGCAAATCGTGGTTTTGGTTGGGTCAATTCCTACAGCAAGATAATCGGTTGCGACTTCAATAATATTGCGACGAACTTTTTCGAAGTTATCAGCATTATCAGTTAAGGCTTGAGCATCAGCTAAAAGAAGATGTTGATGATGCGAATCTTGTAAACCTACACGTGAACGTAAAGAACCTACAAAATGACCTAAATGTAATTGTCCAGTCGGACGGTCGCCAGTCAAAATCACTGGACGATTATCTTGAATACTCATTATCTGTTCCAAAGTGGTAGTCAAAGCTACGGCTGATTTTCAAAGAATGTCCCCATTGTACGGCATTCTATTTTTGATTGTTACTGACACAGCACAATTGACTGAAAAATGGGTGAATATTTTGTTAATTATTAAAAAACTAAATACAATTTTAGCGTTAAATAGAATTAGAATATTAAAAAATGCCTAAAGGATAAAAATAATGGCGAGTAGCTTATTAATCTTACTTGATGATATTGCAACTGTGCTGGATGATGTTGCTGTCATGAGTAAGATGGCAGCCAAAAAAACAGCGGGTGTCCTTGGAGATGATTTAGCACTGAATGCGCAACAAGTCAGTGGTGTCCGTTCGGATCGTGAACTTCCAGTCGTTTGGTCTGTGGCCAAAGGTTCTTTTGTTAATAAATTAATTTTGGTTCCAGCTGCTTTATTGATCAGTGTGGTTGCACCTTGGCTGATTACACCACTATTGATGATTGGTGGTTTGTTCTTATGCTATGAGGGCGTGGAAAAAGTTCTGCATAGTTTGCATCATAAAAAAGCCAAAACAGAAGAAGTTGCTCGTGAAGAGATGACTCATATTGAAACGGATTTGGTGACTTTTGAGAAAGAAAAAGTCAAAGGCGCCATCCGGACCGATTTTATTTTATCTGCTGAAATTGTGGTGATTTCATTGGGTACGGTTGCAACTGCGGCATTTGGGACCAAGGTCATGGTACTTTCGGTGATTGCAATATTAATGACCGTTGGTGTCTATGGTTTTGTCGCGATGATTGTCAAAATTGATGACTTAGGGCTTTATCTCACTCAACAAGCATCACAATTTAAAAAGACCGTTGGACAAGGTTTGTTAGCATTTGCACCTAAGTTGATGAAGACATTGACCATTGTCGGTACGATTGCCATGTTTTTAGTGGGTGGTGGCATCATTACCCATGGTGTGCCTTTGCTACACCATTTTATTGAAGGCTCTGTAGATTATGCAGAACATATTCCTACAGTTGGCAGTATTGTGGGTGCATTAACACCGACTTTAATCAATTTAGTGACAGGTTTTATTGCAGGTTTAATCGTGCTGTGCGTTGTATTTTTAGTTCAAAAAGTATGGCCAAAGTCGCAAAAGGATTAATCTGTAAACACACGGATATCAACTATTTTATATAAGGAAGATCACTATGCGCTGGAAAGGTCGAAGAGTTAGTTCAAACGTAGAAGACCGTCGCGGTGGTGGCGGTGCAAAAGCGGGTGGTATTAGTATTCTCGGTTTAGTTGTGGCATTTGTTGCGTGGAAATTTTTTGGTGTAGATCCGCAGCAAGCATATCAGGCGACCAAACAAGTGACTTCACAGGGTCAAACGGCTGAAGTCAAAGGTCTGGATAATCCAACACCTGAACAACAAGAAGCGATGGATTTTGTTGGAACGGTTTTGGCTGATACGGAAGATACATGGACTAAAGTCTTCCAAGAACAGTTAAATGCTCAGTATAAAGCGCCTAAATTGGTTATGTTTAATGGTGTGGTCAATTCAGGTTGTGGTACAGCACAAGCGGCAATGGGGCCTTTTTATTGCCCAGCAGATCAGAAGGTCTATATTGATACTGCATTCTTTAAAGATATGCGTACGCAAATGGGCATCACGGGGGAACAAAATCAAACAGAATTGAGTCGCCAAGATCAGGCGGGTGATTTTGCGCAAGCCTATGTGGTTGCCCATGAAGTTGGACATCATATCCAAACGATTTTAGGCATTTCTGAGCAAGTTCAGCAGGCCCGTGCACAAGCGTCTAAAGCTGAAGGTAATCGTTATTCGGTCATGCAAGAACTACAAGCAGACTGTTTTGCGGGTATTTGGGCGCATCATAATCAACAACGTACCCAATTTTTAGAGCAGGGTGATGTAGAAGAAGCGATGGATGCAGCGCATAAGATTGGTGATGACTATTTACAGAAAAGTGCAACAGGGCAAGTGGTCCCAGATAGCTTCACGCATGGCACCAGTGAACAACGTATGAAATGGTTCCAGACAGGGTTGAAATCCGGCAATATCAATAGCTGCGATACCTTTAATCAAGCCATTTAAAAACAAAAAAGAGGATGCAAAACATCCTCTTTTTTTCATTGAAAAATAGATTGAAGCTTATTTGTTGAGAAATGATCTAAAGTTTCGAACAATACGATAGCTCACATACAAGGCGGCAAATGCAAATAAAGCCACGCCAAAAACTGTATATTTAAGGCTTGAAATATCGTTTTGATAGAACTGTTTTAACTGGGCATCGCTATAGCGTAATTGTTTTTTTTGTCCAGTGCGGCTATTGGTGAAACTCACATTTTGGATATATTGAAATTGTCCGATTTTCAGTAAATCGAGGTGTTGAATTTGTCGGGTGTGTTGCTGATTAAATTCATCGAGACAAATATCTTGTGCATAGTTTTCACAATTCAGTTTGGCAAGATAACCATTATTCGCCAGCATGATAAAAATCGCACGATCGGGTGATTCATTATTGGAGACCAAAACCAATTGTTCTTTGGGTGTTGAATCCAGTGAGATCGTTTTTGCCTGACTAAAATAGTGCTCAGCACGTAAAATTTCCTGTGACTTGCTATAGCAAGTGAGGATCAGGGCCGCAGTAATGATAAAAATCACAGCAGCAAAAAAGAGTCGAAAAACAGTTTTAATAGTCTGATGCATAGGAGAAATCATGTAGATGATGAAAATGCATAAAATCTATGCAGGCTTACTATGTTAAATGATCTTGATAAAAGATGTGAAAAAAACTGAATTTATACACGGTATTTAGATAAAATTCGTTAGAATATTTTATTTTTAAATACCAAATAATTTAGTATTTATTTTTAAAATACCTATATCTCACTCTGTAGGCGACAGAGCACCAAAATTGGGAACGAAATGGGAAATTATTTTTTTCTACAGGTTTTTACCGTTATTTTTGCACTTTCGATTGCAACCACGATTTTTAATAAACGTATCTTGGGTTTTCCACAAGCCATAGGTGTTCCCATTGTTTCTGCAATTTTTGTCTTTATTTTGCAATGGGGTGCGAGTTTACTCAATGGCAATCAATTTGTGACGATTAATTTGCACAATATCGAAGAAGCCGTTCGTCATATCGACTTTTATGACTTTTTAATTAATGGCGTGATTTGTTTTATTTTGACCTCTTCAGCCTTGAAATTTAAAGTTTCCGATTTACGTTTGCATTGGAAGCCGATCAGTATTTTGGCCAGTATAGCCTTGGTGCTCTGTGCGGTGTTTTTTGGTGTTGCTTTATATGGTTATCAGTTCTTAATTGGTCATCATGTTGATTTATTGGTGTTGTTGTTATTAGGTGCTGCTTTAGGTGCGACTGACCCAATTGGGGTTAAAGGTGTACTAAGTTCGGTGCGTGCGCCACATCATTTGATGGTGAAATTAGAAGGCGAATCGCTCTTTAATGATGCCATGTGTATTGCTGTGTTTATGACTTTACTCAATGTTTTGCAAGGTGAACATTTTACCGTCATTGGTACGCTTGAAACACTGTTATATGAAATTGTTGTTGCAATCATTATTGGTTGGGCATTTGGTTTAGGGATTTTACGTTTACTCCGCGGTAAACATGAAATGGAGTCCTTGATTTTAACCACAGCATTATTGGCAAGTGGTTCATATCTAGTCGCTTTATTCGCACATGCATCTGCACCAATTGCATGTGTTATTGGTGGTCTGATCGTTGGGAATAAGTGGAAAGAAATCCTTCAAGATCGTGAAATCCGTGAAGTCAATCATTTCTGGCATACCGTGGAAGGGATCATCAATTCCTTCTTATTTACCCTGATCGGTCTTGAGTTATTTATCTTAGATTTAAGTATCAGCTTGATTTTAGGCGGCATGGTGGCGTTTATTATTTTGCATGCATCGCGCTTTGCAGCAAACTATTTATCTTTCGCATTTTTCCCGAGTTTCCGTAAAAAAAGCTATAACGGTAGTCTTGCGATTTTATCCTGGGGTGGGGTTCGTGGAGGCATTTCATTGGCTTTGATCCTCGCTGTTGCCAATATTCCTGAACTCAGTGAATACAGTAGTATTTTGATTGGATATACATTTATTGCGGTATTAATGTCGGGGCTCGTGTGTGGTCTAGGTTTACCTGCTGTGATGAATGCTTTTTATTACAATCCGAATGAAGAAACCAAAGGCTTTAAAGGTTGGTACCAAAGAATGTGCCATAAAATGAATAAAAAGGGCTTCCAATATATTGTGGGTGAAGATATCCATGGTAATGAAACCATTACGGTTTATAACCCAGAAGCGTTAATAGATACCAAAGCGGATGATGGTGTTGCTGCTGTACATAACCCAGAAAAAGTGCAAGAAGTTCGTCGTTTGGAGAACCCTGAAAACTTCTAAAACTGTTTTGTTTGACTTAAAAAAGGAAATGCTTGAGCATTTCCTTTTTTTATTTCTAGTTATGTTTCATCATGGTACATCAAAATGGGGGGAAATTATGACTGTTCATTCATTGGTGTTATTGTGACTTACATCACATAAATAAGTGTTTGTTATTACTTGCATAAAGATGGATCTAAAATCTAAATGTATTGATAAAAATATTAAAATATTCAAACAATTATGCAAAAAAATACACAAAGCATGATATAACGAACACAATTAAAAAAATTGGTTTTAATGATTTGTAATTAAAGAAATTATTAATCACCAACAAATCATTACAAAACCAAAAAACATAAAAACGGCCCTAATACAAATAAATGAGGTTTTACCTATGTCGTAAATTTCTGTCATTTCTAAAGAAAGTCATAAAGTTTTGTATCAAGTTGAATCCAATCAAGTTGGGCTTATCGAAAATTCTGTCATCGTACTCAAAATCCGGAAAGAGGATGTTACTTCAATTACAAAGAATGGTGCTGACGTAATAATCACCTTAAAAAAATGGGGAAGTGATTACTGTACAAAACTATTTTAGTGAGGCGACACCAGACAATAGTTTGGTATTTGAGGGTGAAGACGGTACATGGTATTGGGCAAAATTTACAACAGCCAATGGTGATATTGCGGATGTTATTCAGTATCAACTTTTAGAAGAAATTAAACTGCTGCTTTATAACGATTCATTGACGGATGTAATTTTACCCTGAATTGCGGGAGCAGATGGTGCTGGTTTATTGGGTGCAGCTATTGTTGGTGAATTTGATTATTCTGGTGGTTCTAAGGATACGACTAAACCTGACGCGTCTAAAGATGTGGTGATCACCGATGATGGTGAGCACGTCACAGGTGAAGGTGAGCCGGGTACAACGGTAGAAGTAAAAGATCAAGATGGCAAAGTCATTGGCGCAGGCACAGTGGATTTATCAGGGAATTTTGATGTTGAATTTAAAAATTAATTAACCAAGGGTGAAACCATTGAAGTCACTGTGATAGATAAAGTAGGCAATGATCAATTCAACACCAAAGCGGGCATTGATACGGTTATTTATAAAGTATTGGATCAAGCCGATGCAACGGGCGGTAATGGACATGATACTTGGAATGACTTTAATTCGTCTGTAGGCGATAAAGTGAATATCAAAGCCTTGTTACAAGGTCAAAATGTCAATCAGTCGAATATTGATCAGTTTGTTTCGGTGAAAGCGGATGGCAAGGGCAACACTGTGATCAGCATTGATCGTGATGGAACAGGATCTAAATTTGGTGATAAAGTTGAATTACTCACTTTGAAAAATACCGATGTGACTTTACAAGATCTAATCGATCACAACCAATTACTGTACTAATCTGTCAAAATTAAGTATTAATCAAAGAGAACCTTCGGGTTCTCTTTTTTATGCGGCTCAAAGGAGATCAGATGAAGCAGAGTGATGAATTGGCAACGCAAATTTTGTCGGTCATTCAATTGATACCGCAGGCGAAGATTGCCACTTACGGACAAATTGCCAAATTAGCGGGTTTACCGAAGCATGCACGACTGGTTGGCTATGTACTCAAGCATCTAGATACAACATCAACGATCCCATGGCATCGGGTGGTGAATGCTCAGGGAAAAATCAGCACGCAGCGTTGCAATGAAAAAGGTGAAAATATCCAGCAATTGAAATTGGCAGCTGAAAATGTCTTTGTGGTGAATGGACGCATCTCATTGAAACAATATCAATGGTTACCCTAAAAAATCCTTGCCTTAAACATAGAATTATAATTTTATAATTGATGAAGTAGTCAATAAAAAGCCCTCTAGGATCAGAAGGCTTTTTATTTCACGCTATAAATCTAATGGCTTATTTGCGTACAACCAAAACAGGAATGTCTGAAGCACCTAGTACGCTTTGAGCTACGCTGCCCAAGAAGAATTTTTTGATCCCTGTACGGCCATGTGAACCAATAATAATCAAGTCCGCATGTGTTTCTTCTGCAGCTTTAACCAGTTCAGTATGCACCACTTGACCTTCAAGTAAGCGAGTTTCAACAGTGACACCTTCAGTTGAAAATTTCGCTTTTGCTTCTTCAAGTGTATTTAAAATCGATGCACGAGCACGTTCAATTAAATCATTGGTTTGCGCTGCTGAAATATACTCTGCAGCAATATATGGATCGAGCGTCAGTACTTGAACCACAGTAATTTTACTGCCAAAAGTTTTTGCAAACTCGACAGCTTTAGCCACCGCAGCATAAGAAGTTTCTGAACCGTCCACTGGAACTAAAATATTATTTAAAGCCATCTTATTTCTCCTTATCTGATCAATTGAATTTGGATGGAAAAACCTGAAAAAAAGCGCTATTTACATTGATCATAGTTTCATCATACGCTTTTTTATTTAGGAATAAAACCAAGTAAATTCATAGGGATATTGCGAAATTAGCAATAAAAATATTGCAAAAATATGGACTTGTTTTCACCATGCTTAGCGATAGCAAAAATGCTCAATAATGTAAGCAGCTATGTCTAGATTGTAAGACAATTTGGTGCAGAAAAAATTGAGCTTTGATAATTTCATTTAACAGCGGACATGGTTTTAATCACACTGTTTCTCTTGCTCTGTCAGGGTAATATGCAACGCTTGTTGCTCAAGCAAGCTTAATTTATGCAAAGTATCTTCAGGAAAGATCTGTTTCTGTAGGCGTTGAATCTGTCGAGCTGATAAATACTGATTGGCACAATACATTGCAGCTTCATTGGCGCGAGCAACACTGACTAATTTCTCCTGATCATTGAAGTCGAGACGAATGATGGGTTGCTGTGCTCGGCTAAGTTGAGCCATGCTGCGCTTTTGTTGCATGCTCAATAAGGGCTGTTTATTAATCCAAGTCGCCACATCACGTCGCACACCATAGTAGTCAACAAAAATAGGCGAAACGATTTGGCAGCCCGTCAAGGTCATGACGGCTAGGCTGAGGGTCAGACAGGCTTTTTTTATCGAATTGACTTGCATGATAAAACTCTAATTTTTAATCAAAAAATATAGTGATTAGGGCTAAAAATAGCATGATTTGCTTAAATAGTAACATCTTGAACTTTGCTTGTTTAAACTCTGAACAATTGCATACAAAAATGCTTGACGATAATGTGTGAAATCTAGATAATGCCACCACAGTTTACGGCTATGTAGCTCAGTTGGTTAGAGCACCGCACTCATAATGCGGGGGTCACAAGTTCAAGTCTCGTCATAGCCACCATTTTTATAGACCAAGCTCTCAGCTTGGTCTCTTTTTTTGTGCCTAGAAAAAGTCAAATAGATTGAAATAATTACTGCACTAATAAAATGATCTGTTAACGGTGTTTATGTAGAAAAAAGAGAACTCAAATCTTTAACTGCATTATTTTATGACCTAACTTTTGAAATACACATCTCAATTACTTTTTATATTTACTGCTGTGTTTTTTGCGCCTATAAAAAGCCCAGTTATAGAACTGGGCTTTTTTTAATTTGAATCGAATAATTAGATACCCGGTTTCCAACCATTCACGATTGGGTAGCGTCGTTCACGGCTAAATGCACGTGAGCTGATACGTGGACCAATCGCGCCTTGGCGACGTTTGTATTCGTTTAGATCAACCAAACGGATGACTTTTTTCACCACTTCAGCATCAAAACCTTTGGCAATGATGTCATCTTGGCTCATGTCTTCTTCGATATACGCATATAAGATGGCATCTAATACATCATATTCAGGTAATGAGTCTTGGTCTTTCTGATCTGGACGAAGTTCCGCAGAAGGTGGACGTGTAATTACACGTTCAGGGATCACTGGTGTTTCTGAAATGCTGTTACGATATTTTGCTAGTTCAAATACAATCGTTTTATAGACGTCTTTAAGAACCGCAAAGCCACCGACCATGTCACCGTACAATGTACAGTAGCCAACAGATAATTCAGACTTGTTCCCTGTAGAAAGGACTAAATTGCCGAACTTGTTCGATAAGGCCATTAGCAACGTACCACGAGAACGCGCTTGTAGGTTTTCTTCAGTCGCATCAGTCGGTGCATCGCCAAAGAAAGGGAATAAGGTTTGCATAAAGCCATTCACAATTGGATTGATTTCGGCAATACCAAAAGTTACGCCCATATTCTTGGCTTGTTCAGCAGCATCTTCAACGCTGATTTGCGCGGTATAGGTATATGGCATCATGACCGCTTGAACTTTATCGGCGCCAATCGCATCGGCAGCAATCGCTAAAGTTAATGCTGAGTCAATACCACCAGATAGACCTAAAATCACGCCAGGGAAGCCTGAACGTTGTACGTAGTCACGGGTTGCGATTACAAGGCTTTGGTAGATTTCAGCCATGGTATTTAATACAGGCGTGATTGCACCTGTTTTA
The DNA here is from genome assembly GCF_013419295.1 of Acinetobacter sp. YH12094. Classification (NCBI taxonomy): domain Bacteria; kingdom Pseudomonadati; phylum Pseudomonadota; class Gammaproteobacteria; order Moraxellales; family Moraxellaceae; genus Acinetobacter; species Acinetobacter sp. YH12094. The sequence continues at coordinate 110,118 of NZ_VPAK01000009.1, read as the reverse complement.
AAGGCTTTTTGTTCAGCATCGTATTCTGCGATATATAGATCTTCAACAAAACTCGGTGCTTGCAATGCAACTTCACCTGAATTGTTCATCACAAAGCTTGTGCCATCAAAGACAAGGTCATCTTGACCGCCCACTTGGTTACAGTAAACCAAATTGATGTTCAATTGTTTGGTCAATGCAGCCATGGTTTCAATGCGATGCTGTGGTTTACCAACTTCATAAGGTGAAGCATTTAAAACCAAAGCGGTTTCAACATTTAACTGAGCAAGCTGTTGAACAGTTGGTAATGCCCAAACATCTTCGCAAATCAACACACCAAACTTATGACCTAAATATTCAAAGACTAGGTGTTGATGACCTTCACTGAAATAACGTTTTTCATCAAAAACGCTATAGTTTGGAAGATTTTGTTTATTGTAAATCCCGAGAACTTGACCATTTTTCATGACAGCAGCAGAGTTATAGCGCTGACCATCTCCAGTTTGATTTACAAAACCAAAGACTAAAACGATGTCCTTAATGCTCGCTAATTGTTCAAAAGCTTGCTGTGTACGTTTATTTAAACTTGGACGTAATAATAAATCTTCAGCAGGATAACCAACTGTAGAAAGTTCCGGAAAAACAATAATATCTGCGTTCTGTTCTTTTGCAACATTGGCTTGTTGAAGCATTTTTGCTGCGTTTGATTCTAGGTTACCAATATGCGGAGAGAACTGAGCAAGTGCAATTTTAAAACTATTCATTCCAACTAAATCCTATTCCTATAGGTGAATACACTTAACACACTGATTTGTATTATTGTGATTATTCAGCGAGTGTATTTAGATACGAAAAATACTGCCGAAAGGCGAAAACAAAACACCATCATCGTATGATAATTCACTTGTTTTGATGCAAAGCAAAAAAATAAGGTGAGCCTATTTTATCTGAATTTAAGCGAGATACTAGAGGTATTCATAGCTTTTAAAAGCCTAGCTGAGCTTATGTGCCATAAAGTAAATATTAATGCTGTTTTTTTGTACTCAAAATAGCGTCAATGGTCGAGCACTAGTGTGAAATAGAATGATCAGGCGATATTCAATTTTATCTAAAAATATTCGCTACAGAGCATGGAAGCTTTATAGCTCAATTTGATGAACAAGTTCTGGATATAAAATAATATTTTTAATTCGCTTTAAATAGATGTCACGTGCAATGTCACCTTGTTGCTCAATGTTGTAGTCAAAAAATGCCTTGTGTGCTTTGAGGGTATAGCGGTATGGATTATATTTTTTAAAACTGAAGAAATACGCCATCTGCAAAATAGCACCCCGACCCAAAACATTGATCTGTTGCTGGTATTGATAAACATGGGCCATTTCATGAATAAACAGGGCACGATATCCTAAAGACGCTTTGGCATAGTCCGCTTTAAACAGTAAATTTCGTGCATGGATACACCCCTGAGGCGCCATGACCACATGCGCCGATTGCCAAGGCAAAAAAGGGTGATTCATCACTTTCACTTGCTCATATTGAATCAAATCACCAAACACACTGCGACACATGGATATTTCACCTGCCGTGAGGGATCGATATTTAAAACCTTCAAGTTTTAATAGTCGAATGAGTGTGTGAAAAAAGGGCAACATGATGAAAGGTGTCTAAATCTCTAAAGGGATGTGCAGTTTAACTATAACCTGAAAATAAGGCATCGCGCTGTTGCTCTGTATTTAAAAAGCGATATTTTTGCATCTGCTACAGCGAAAAAACAGTTAGGGCGTTACAATTCAGTTTTCGGTCAAACAGATAGTCAGATGCAAGCACGGATCAATACTTTAATTTCTGAAATCAGCAAAAATATGTATGAACGTGAGCAGATTATTGCTTTGAGTTTGTTGGCTGGTGTTGCGGGCATGAATACCTTTTTATATGGTTTGCCCGGCACAGCAAAAAGTTTGATTTCACGTCGAATCGCTTCTGCTTTTGAAGTCCATGACTATTTTGAATATTTGATGAATCGTTTCAGTACGCCGGAAGAAATTTTTGGGCCAGTTTCTATTAAAGCCTTAAAAGAAGATCAATACATTCGTAAAACAGAACATTATTTACCACGGGCAGATTTTGCTTTTTTAGATGAAATTTGGAAAGCCAGTCCAGCGATTTTAAATACTTTACTGACCTTGGTGAATGAGCGGAGTTTTAAAAATGGTGACATTGTCCAAAAAGTTCCATTGAATGTTTTGGTCAGTGCATCGAATGAAATTCCCGAACCAAATCAAGGTCTAGATGCCTTATATGATCGTTTTATTTTGCGCTTAGAAGTGCCGCCGATTGCTGTTGCAGAAAACTTTCATGCACTATTACAGGCCAAGCCGAGTCAAGTCAGTGTTGAAGTCGATGCGACCTTAAAAATAAAAAAAGCCGAGTTGCAAGATTGGCGGGAACAGATATATCAGGTGGAATTACCCGCTTCGATTTTAAATCTGTTTGATCAACTTAAAACTCGACTCAACCATAACTTTGAAGATCACGTGGTCTATGTCTCTGACCGTCGTTGGCAACGTGTGGCTTATTTAGTCAAAGCCTGTGCATTTTTAAATGATCGTCCATCGGTGATTTTGAGTGATCTATTAATTTTAAAACATTGCTTATGGAATCAGCCAGAAGACATTGCCTTTGTTTCGCAGCAGATAGATGATGTATTGGCTGAAAATGGCTTAAATTACGGGTTGCAGTTTGGACAGCATGCGGCAGAGAAGGATGCACTTGAACAGCGGGTGCTCAATCATTTTTATTATACCGATGATGTCTATGTGAGTTATTTAATTCATGGCACTGACTACTTACGTGCAGTGACCAATCTAGATCGACACTATAAAGATAAAGTGTTGTATCTCGAACTGGATAAAATGGATACGAAAAAGGACTTCTTTGCCTTAGATGATACCGGTGAAGAAGTGCGTGGCATCGTATGTAATTTTAATGGTTCAAGAGTGTGTACGTTAAAAGGTGGCTATTACGGCTTAGAAGAAGTGGTGACGCCGTATATAAAACATACCAAAGGCAGTCCACGCAGCGCACTTTCAGCACAAAGCCAATATGAGCTGTTACACGAAGTTCAACGGCTCAAATCATATTTTCAAACAGAATTGGATCTGTTAACGGAACGCTTTAACGGCCAAAAGCATCAGTTTAAATCGGTCTTTGTCACTGAACAGGATATTCAACAATTAATTCAATCGATTGAGCAGCAATTGGCGAGATATCAGTTGCAATTGCAAGATTGTGAGCGTCTGGAACAGTTATGTCGCAATTAGAACCGTCACGACAACAAACCCAATCAGCACTCGATGAATTAAGTTCGCAACTTTATGATGAGTTAAAACATTCCAACTTAAAACATTGGTTGGATAATCATAAAGTTGCAAAAAAGCTCGATCAAAAAATTCAGGAATGGGCCTTTCAGGCAAAGTCGAGTTTAGATCAGCAGCATCCCTATGCAATGGCGCAGCAGCAATTGGAACATTGGCTTGCGATAAAGCATTGGGAACAGGGCGATTTTGTTCAATTCCACACTGAATATGCCGCCTTCATGCAAACCTTGGGGATTCCAGAATTCACTGAAATGTGGCAACAGAGCCAACAGTCGTTGCTGACCGAGCAACAGCGTCAATTACACATTGAGCTATTCAAAGGTAAATGGCAGCGCAAATTGACTGAAGCTATTGCGCATTGGGAGTTTGAGCAACTCCGTTTACAACGAGATGCCTTTTTAGATGAAATCAAAGATTTTCTTGCGACATTGTCGAAAATGGTCAAGCACCATGACAGTGTCGGGTTTGAAACTGGGATTTTTCTGGACTATTCCAAAGGGCAATTAACTGAGCATGATGTACAGAACTTTGAGCAATGGGCGAATTATCTCGAGCAAGATCGGGCGCTTAAACGTCTATGTCAAATGATCGGAAGCGCACAGCCGAATATGCCACGTAAGCGGATTTCTGCTCAGTTAGAACAAGAACCACAGCAGCTTATTCACACCCCGATGGCGCAAGAGGAAATTACAGGAATTAAATTGGCACAAGAACTCAGTATGGCTTTACCTAGCGAGTTGGCGCTGTTAGCCGATCCAGACTTGCAGGTTTTATTTGATTTGAAATATTTAGAATCTAACCTGATGAGTTTTAATCGACAAGGTCAGCAACAGGGACGGGTGATCGAAGACCCACGCCATACACAGCGTCGAGTCGGACAAAAAGGCCCGATGATTGTTTGCTTAGATACTAGTGGCTCAATGAATGGACAACCTGAACTGATTTCCAAAGCGATTTGTTTGTATTTATCTATTCGAGCGCTAAAAGAAAAGCGAGCGATGTATTTGGTTAATTTCTCGACCAATTTAACCGCGCTGAATTTACACTGTAACAGCGCTTTGGATGATGTCATTCACTTTTTAGGGCAGTCATTTCATGGGGGAACAGATATTATCCCTGCGATGAATCATGCCGTGGACATGCTGAAAAAACCGAATTTTGTACATGGCGATGTGGTAGTGATTTCCGACTTTATTATGGGTCAACTGACTGAAGAACTCATGCAAGAGATCACACATTTTAAGCAGCAGGGCAATGGATTCTATGCTGTGGCTATCGGTAATTTTAAACTGGATCATTTAGACGACAGCCTGTTTGATCATCAATGGGTCTATCAATCTGCGACTGGCGAAGTGCAAAAAATCTAATAACCGTCCCTCATAAAAAATTCGCCATGACCTTTAATGACAAGCTTTTGAGCCATACAGCATGGATGTTTTAAAGATTGTCTGACAAAGAAAATATTTGAGCATTTTTGCAAATCTAGAGGACGGTTTTGCTAATGGCCTAGTGATCTATCTCACTTAATTTGATCTCAATCTATGTGTTTTTACTTCAATCGACATGAAGTCAATGAAGTGGAAACACCCAAATTGAGAGCAAAATCATGAGCGCTTTTCAACCGATAAAAAAAACTTTAGCACGCGTATTTGCAGGCCCTGTCTTTGACCCAACAAAACAGTCTGCCGTTGTTCCTATTCGTCATATGAAATTTGATTTCGAACCCGAAAAAATTGATCCAAAATTTTATATGAATGCAGAATTGGCCAGTGCCTATTTTGCGTCATTGTCTATTTTCTTAACCCGTGGCGAAGATTTGGTGATTGATACTGCTCGATATCATCGCGACTTTATTCAAGATCCTGTATTAAGACAACGTGTCACGTCGTTGATTGGGCAAGAGGCCATTCATTCACGTATGCATGAAGAAATGAATGAAGCGTATCGCGCAAGAAATCTGCCTGTGCAATTTTTTAGAAAGTTAGAACACTACGTCTTTGCCTATGGTTTTGAACGTATGCCACAGCCAATGAAGTTATCCTTAATGGCAGCAATTGAGCATTTCACCGCAGTGCTTGCGGAATACATGATGAATCATGAAGAAATCTTTTTTAATTCAATAGATGAAAAGCAGCGCGCCATTTGGATGTGGCATATGTTGGAAGAGTCTGAACACAAAGACATTGCCTATGATGTTTATCAAGAATTATCAGGTAATTATGCTTTACGTATTGCTGGCTTTTTCCCTGCATTAATTACCATTTTGGGTTTGATTTCAATTGGTGCATCGATTGTCCCTTTCTACAGAAAGCCATCAAATTTGATTAGCCTAAGCTACTGGAAAGATGTTCCGCGCAGTTTCCAACTGATTTTTGGTCTAAGAGATGGTGTTTATGGCAGCAGCCTCGGGCATATTTTTGACTATTTACGACCAAGTTTTCACCCCAATGACCATGACACTTCTGCATTTCTTGAATATTACAAAAAGCGCCTGCTGAACCCTGTTGATGGTGTGTTGACACCTTATTTCGTCAAAGAATTTACACCAGCATTAAAACGATAAAAGGACAAAACCATGGGTCTATTTGGAAAAAAGAACAAGCCAAGTGAAAACGCCTACGCGGTGGTTACTGGTGCAGGCAGTGGTATAGGAAGAAGCTTTGCTTTGGAGTTGGCACGTCGTGGTGGGACAGTGGTCTGTGCCGATATTCATCTAGAAGCAGCGCAAGAAACGGTGGATCAAATTCAATCCACGACCTCATCAAATGCTTATGCGGTGCAGTGTGATGTAGGTAAGGCTGAAGAAGTTAAAGCACTGTCAGAGCAAGCTGAGCAGTTGATGGGGCATGCTGTGACCTTGGTGATCAACAATGCAGGCGTCGGGCTGGGTGGTAAATTTGATGAGCTGAGTTTAGATGACTGGCAGTGGTGCATGCATGTCAATTTGTGGGGTGTGGTGCATGGCTGCCATTATTTTGTACCCAAGTTGAAACAAAATAAGCAGGGGGGCGCGATTATCAATGTTGCTTCTGCTGCGGCATATACCGCTGCACCAGAAATGACAGCATATAACGTGACGAAGTCGAGTGTGTTGGCATTGTCTGAAACTTTATCGGCAGAGCTCAGATCGGCAAATATCCGTGTGAATGTACTATGCCCAACTTTGGTGCCGACCAATATCATGAAAAATGGACGCTTGCCCAATCGATATTCAGGCTTGGCTGATCAACTGCTGATGAATCATGCATTTACGACGAGCCACGATGTCGTCAATTTGACATTGAATAATTTAGATGCAGGGAAGTTGTATACCATTCCGCAACCTGATGCCAAATTATTTTGGTGGTTAAAGCGTCTATCCCCGCAAACCTATACCCGCTTATTGGGGGTGGGTTATCCCTTATTTAACAACTATATTAAAAAGTCGGGAGCAAAAGCATGAATATGCCGACACAATTACATGACGAAGATGTAAAAGCATTAGATCAAGAGAAAACTCAAACTAAAAAGGCAACAACGCAAACTAATGCACGTCGTACTGTAACGTCTTCTGCCAAAGCAAAAAAAGCAGTACAAGACCAATCAGAGTCAGAGCCTAGCCTAGAAAAACCAAGCGTAGAAAATCAAGTGCGTGTCTACGATACCATCGTGATTGGTGCGGGGATATCAGGTTTAGCTGCTGCTCATCAAATGAATGAACGGGGTTATACCGATTATGTGGTTTTAGAAAAAGCCAATCGCGTGGGAGGAACATGGCGCGACAACACCTATCCAGGTTGTGGATGTGATGTTCCTTCGGCGTTGTATTCTTTTTCATTTGCGCCGAGTCATAAATGGAGTCATTTATTTGCCAAGCAACCTGAGATTCTGAACTACTTAGAGGATGTGGCAGAGCAGCATGGGCTTTATCGTAACATTCAGTTCAACTGTGAATTGATTGCAGCGGAATGGAATAAGGAATTAAAGCAATGGCAATTGGAGACGAGCAAAGGTAAGTATGCGGCGAGAACGGTAATATTTTCCACTGGGCCGATTACTGAACCTCAAATTCCAAAAATTAAAGGTATTGAAAGCTTTGAAGGTGAAATGTTCCATTCTGCGCGATGGAACCATGCCTATGACTTAAAAGATAAACGTATTGCGGTGATTGGTACGGGGGCATCTGCGATTCAGTTTATTCCTCAGATTCAACCTATTGCCAAAAATGTGGTGGTGTTTCAACGTACCGCACCATGGGTATTGCCAAAAGCAGATTTGCCACTGAATGACCGTGCGAAAGGCATCATTACCCGCTTTCCAACAGTACAAGAAACTTGGCGCAAAAGTGTGGCCGGTATATTAAATGGTATTAATTTAGGACTACGTAATCCTTTGCTTTTAGAGCCTGTGAATTATTTGGGTCGTCAGTTGTTAAAAACACAAATTCAAGATGCTGAATTACGTGAAAAAGTTACACCAAACTTTTCTATTGGTTGTAAGCGTCTTTTATTTGCCAATAACTATTATCCTGCTTTGCAGCAAGCCAATGTCGAACTTGTACCACATGGTTTAGTTGAAATAGAAGGTAATACTGTTATTGCTGCGAATGGTGAACGTCATGAAGTCGATGTCATTATTTGGGGTACAGGTTTTGAAGTTTCTCATCCGCCGATTGGGCAACGTGTAAAAAATGCCAAAGGGGAGTTATTGTCAGAACTTTGGAAAAACAGTTCTCCTGAAGCGTTTTTGGGTACCAGTATCGCGCAAGTACCTAATGCCTTCTTGGTGCTTGGGCCAAATATTTTGGTTTATGACTCATTTATTGGGATTGCAGAAGCACAGGTTGGGTATATCGTCGATGCCTTGGTAAAAATGAAACAGGAGAAGATACAGCGGCTTGAAATTAAGCCAAATGTATTGGCCTATCACAATGCAAAAGTGCAGACACATCTACAGACTACAGTCTTTAATAGTGGCGGCTGTAAGAGCTATTACTTAGATGCCAATGGACGTAATTTTGCAGCTTGGCCGTGGTCACTGAAACAGTTAAAGCAGCGTCTAAAACAGGTGGACTTGACAGACTATGAGACGGTTGCTTAATAAAAGTTACTTAACTTAATAAGCTAAAATAAAGCATCATCAATATTTAAGCCTTTTGTTTACAGCCTAATTTCTACGTGGAATTAGGCTTTTTTTATGACGATATCTGATGAAGCAGTGTGCGATTGTCTAGAAAATGGCGATTTAAAATACGTTCAGCAATATACACCATACTTTATAGCTTGTGAGACATCGTTTTATCTAATGATTGAGCAGGAAAATTCAGTCAGATGGGTCTGTTTTAAAGTGCAAAATAAATCTAGCCGCATAAAAAAACCGCCCCAAAGGGGCGGTTTTTAGATTCGCACAATTCTTTCGAATTAACGACCTTGGATATCGCGTTGAGTTTCGCCAGTGTAAAGCTGACGAGGACGACCGATTTTGTAAGGTGCGCTGTGCATTTCTAACCAGTGGCTGATCCAACCAACAGTACGTGCAAGAGCGAAGATAACAGTAAACATTTCTGTTGGGATACCAATCGCTTTAAGGATGATACCTGAGTAGAAGTCTACGTTAGGGTATAGGTTACGTTTGATGAAGTATTCGTCAGAAAGCGCAATACGTTCAAGTTCCATAGCCAAAGCAAGTTGTGGATCGTTGATACCAAGTGCAGTTAACACTTCGTCACAAGTCTCTTTCATTACTTTCGCACGTGGATCGAAGTTTTTGTAAACTCGGTGACCGAAGCCCATAAGTTTAACTTCTTTAGTTTTCACTTTTTCCATGAACGGAGCAACGTTTTCTACAGTGCCGATTTCATCAAGCATCTTAAGAACAGCTTCGTTCGCGCCGCCGTGAGCAGGTCCCCATAGAGCCGCGATACCCGCAGCGATACATGCGTATGGGTTAGCGCCAGTAGAACCAGCAAGACGTACTGTAGAAGTAGACGCGTTTTGTTCGTGGTCAGCATGAAGCGTGAAGATACGGTCCATTGCTTTAGCAAGAATAGGGTCAACTTTGTAATCACGGTCTGCAGGAGTAGCAAACATCATGTACAAGAAGTTTTCTGCGTAGCTTAAGTCGTTACGTGGGTAAACGAATGGTTGGCCTACTGTGTATTTGTAAGTCCAAGCAGCTAAAGTAGGAACTTTAGCGATTAAGCGAATAGCAGTGATTTCGCGGTGGTCAATGTTTTCAACATCGAAACCGTTGTGATAGAACGCAGAAAGCGCACCAACAACACCACACATGATCGCCATAGGGTGAGCGTCACGACGGAAACCATTGAAGAAACGGCCAACTTGATCGTGAACCATAGTGTGGTTACGAACTTTAGCATCGAATTCTTGTTTTTGTTCAGCAGTAGGAAGCTCGCCGTTCAAAAGAAGGTAGCAAGTTTCTAAGTAGTCTGCTTTAGTAGCAAGCTGGTCGATTGGGTAGCCACGGTGTAGAAGAACACCTTTACCGCCGTCAATGAAAGTGATTTTAGATTCACAAGCAGCCGTTGAGACAAAACCAGGATCAAAAGTAAAGTGACCTGCGGCCAACACATCTTTAACGTCAATTACATCTGGGCCTAGAGTGCCACTGTAAATTGGTAAGTCAATTTCTTTGCCATCAAGCTGTAAAACGGCTTTTTTGCCAGTTGCTTCAGACATTCAATAGATCTCCTGTCCTGGTGAATGTTTTATCTGACTCAGTACTAATCTTTTAATGCGAGAATCAGACAGATCAAAAATTTGCTCTAAGATTAGAGGGAACTGAAATTTTGTCAATTATACTTATGGATATAAATTGAGGATCATTCCTTGAAATGAAGCACAATTCATACGCTTAAAAAATGAGTAAAATCACAGTGCCGACGCAGTATAATAAGTCAATTTGCAGGGGAGGTGCAGATTAAAAAAAGCCTATTGCCTTAATTGTAAGCAATTTTTAATTCTTAAAAACTCTGAAACAAATATGAATTACAAGACCGCTATTTCATTAAATTATTATAATTTTCGTAACTTACATACATCTGTGGCTCTAAATTGCTTTTTTCTTATTCATAATTAAAACGACTTAATCGTACTTAAAAAAAAGTTCGTTTGGTTAAAAAATAGTTAATTAAACGCCTTTAAAGGATCAATAAATGAGCATTTTTGTCATTGGAAAGGTAAAAAATGGCGTTTTATTAAACAGATTTGCTGTTGCTGAGATTTTTATGCACAGACTAAGTACTTATTTCGTTTCATGATCTTTCAGTTTTATCATTTGAGAAAATGGTGCACATTTATTTTTATGATTATGGCTTGGCGAATGTGCTGGAAGATTTTAAAATGTAGTGGGAAAAGAAAGATTTAGATTTGTTCATCTTTAGTCTAAAAGTTTAAATCGCCATATACACACAAAAACAATAAGTGAAACTTACATTTAACCGATTAAAACCAATAACATAGTATGATTTTCTTAGATAAATAAGGTATTTGTTTTTAGAAAAGTTATTGTTAATGATTCTTATTTAAGGATATTTTGCAAAATTCCTAATTGTCTTCGTTTGTGTTTTGAAAGTTCACGTTTTATAATTCCCTGTCGTTTATAAGATCAGACAGCTGCAGAGTTTATTATATTGTAATGTCTGACTATGCTAGCTTTCCTACGAATTAATTCCAACAAACTCCGGATGGAGTTTTTACTTACAGGATGCCCGCTGTGAAAAGCAACAGACCTGTCAATTTGTCCATGGGTCAAGTTTTAGACGTAAACTTAAAATCCCCTGTGGCTATTGCATCAATTTTACACCGTCTATCAGGTGTTATCGTATTTTTACTCGTACCGGTCCTTCTTTGGATTTTAGACAAATCTTTATCTTCACCTGAAGGTTTTGCGCAAGTTCAAGCTGTGTTTGATAGCTTTATTGTGCGTTTTGTCGTATGGGTATTTGTAGCCGGCTTAATTTATCACCTTATTGGTGGTATCAAGCATCTATTTGCAGATCTTGGCGTTGCTGAAGAACTTCAAAGTGGTCGTATCGCAGCTACTATTTCATTGATCTTGTCTGCAATCGGTATTGTTGCAGCATTTGTATGGATTGTTCTCTAATGAAAAGTGCTACAGGTTTAACAGGATCAGGTTCTCGCGATTGGTTTATCCAGCGTGTAAGTGCCGTTGTATTGGCTGTTTATACTATTGTTGTACTGGGCTGGATCCTTTGCAATAGCGGATTCACTTTTGAGCAATGGTATGGCTTTATGATGACAACACCAATGAAGATTATGTCTTTATTGTCTGTCTTATCTCTTGTTGCGCATGCTTGGATTGGTATGTGGCAAGTATTCACTGACTATGTGACTACTCGTCAAATGGGTCCTTCAGCAAACGGTCTGCGTTTAGTGCTGACTTCTGCAGTGATTGTTGCAGTATTTGCATACGCGATCTGGGCGATCCAGATTTTTTGGGCAAATTGATAGGAAAATATCATGGGCGCTATAACCCCTAAAGAAGATTACACAAATATTCCACACCTAACTTTCGATGCAGTCATCGTTGGTGGTGGTGGTTCAGGTATGCGTGCTTCTTACCAACTTGCTCAAGCTGGTTTGAAAGTTGCTGTACTGACTAAAGTATTCCCAACTCGTTCACACACTGTTGCAGCGCAGGGTGGTATTGGTGCATCTCTTGGTAACATGCAAGAAGATAACTGGCACTACCACTTCTACGATACAGTTAAAGGTTCTGACTGGTTAGGTGACCAAGACGCAATTGAGTTTATGACTCGTGAAGCGCCTCAAGTTGTATATGAGCTTGAACACCTAGGTATGCCATTTGACCGTAACGCTGACGGTACAATTTACCAACGTCCGTTTGGTGGTCATGCTGCGAACTATGGTGAAAAACCAGTTCCACGTGCATGTGCTGCTGCCGACCGTACAGGTCACGCTCTTCTTCATACGCTTTATCAAAGCAACGTGAAAATGGGTACTCAATTCTTCGTTGAATGGATCGCACTTGATTTGATCCGTAATGAAGAGGGTGATGTGCTTGGTGTGACAGCAATTGACCAAGAAACAGGTAAAATTGCAGTATTCCAAGGTAAAGCAACATTGTTCGCTACTGGTGGTGCTGGTCGTGTTTACCGTGCATCTACTAACGCTTATATTAATACTGGTGACGGTCTTGGTATGGCAGCTCGTGCAGGTATTCCATTACAAGATATGGAATTCTGGCAATTCCACCCAACAGGTGTTGCGGGCGCAGGCGTATTGTTGACAGAAGGTTGTCGTGGTGAAGGTGCGATCCTTCGTAACGATGCTGGTGAGCCTTTCATGGAGCGTTATGCTCCGACACTGAAAGACTTGGCACCTCGTGACTTTGTATCACGTTCTATGGACCAAGAAATTAAAGAAGGTCGTGGCTGTGGTCCTAAGAAAGACTACATCTTGCTTGATATGACGCATCTTGGTGCTGAAACAATCATGAAACGTCTTCCATCTGTATTTGAGATTGGTAAGAAATTCGCGAACGTTGACATCACTAAAGAGCCAATTCCTGTAGTACCTACAATCCATTACCAAATGGGTGGTATTCCTACAAATATTCATGGTCAAGTGGTTGTTCCTGTATCTCGTGAAACTGAAGCTTTGGTTGCGAACTACAATAAAGAAACTGGTGTGTACTCACACAATGCGGGTGACCGTGATTTCACTAAACCAGTGAAAGGTTTCTATGCAATTGGTGAATGTTCATGTGTATCTGTACACGGTGCTAACCGTCTAGGTACAAACTCATTGCTTGACTTGGTTGTATTTGGTAAAGCTGCTGGTGAACATATTGTTGACTATGTAACTAAACACCACGGTGATGAATATGCACCGCTTCCTACAACTGTTCTTGAAAAAACTTTGAATCGTGTTCGTCATCTTGATGAATCAACTTCTGGTGAAAATGCTCAAGAAGTTGCAGATGCAATCCGTGACATCGTTCAAGATCACGCTGGTGTATTCCGTACATCTGCACTTCTTGAAGAGGGTGTGAAACAGATTCTTGCGCTCGAACCACGTGTACGTAACATTCACTTGAAAGACAAATCTAAAGTATTTAACACAGCGCGTGTTGAAGCTCTAGAAGTTGAAAACCTGTATGAAGTTGCGAAAGCGACACTGATTTCTGCGGCTGCACGTAAAGAATGTCGTGGTGCGCATACAGTGGTAGATTTTGAATTACCACCTGATCATGCTGACTACCCATACGGTCGTCGTGATGATGAGTGGATGAAACACACTTTATGGTTCTCTGTAGATAACCGTCTTGAGTACAAACCAGTACGTTACAAGCCTTTATCTGTAGATGCTATTCCGCCTAAACCACGTACATTCTAATTGGGAGAAGTAAGATGAGTAGAGGTACTCGTACATTTAATATCTACCGCTACGATCCTGATAAGGATGCAGCTCCGTACATGCAAACTTTTAAACTAGAGTTGACTGATAAGCATCGTATGTTGCTTGATGCACTTCTAGCATTAAAAGTTCAAGACGAATCATTAACATTCCGTCGTTCATGTCGTGAAGGTATTTGTGGTTCTGATGGTGTAAACATTAATGGTAAAAATGGTTTGGCGTGTCTTTGGAACCTAAACGACTTACCAGAAGTGATCACAATTCGTCCACTTCCAGGTCTTCCAGTAATTAAAGATTTGGTTGTAGATATGAATCAGTTCTACGATCAGTACAATAAAATCCATCCGTTCCTAATCAACAATCAGCCTGCGCCTCCTAAAGAGCGTTTGCAGTCTCCTGAAGAGCGTGAACATTTAGATGGTTTGTACGAATGTATTCTTTGTGCATGTTGTTCAACTTCATGTCCATCATTCTGGTGGAACCCAGACAAGTTCTTGGGTCCTTCAGCATTGTTGAACGCATATCGCTTCATCATTGACTCTCGTGATACAGCAACTCAAGAGCGTTTGGCTCGTCTTGACGACCCATTCTCATTGTTCCGTTGTAAAGGTATCATGAACTGTGTATCTGTATGTCCTAAGGGTCTTAACCCAACTAAAGCAATCGGTCACATCCGTAATATGCTTTTAGATCTAGGTTAATAGATTTGGCAGTAAAAAGAAGCGCACCATTGGGTGCGCTTTTTTTGTCATATATAAAAGTGATGATAGTGAAAGTTATTCGCTGTCATTGCAGAGTGCTATAAATGGATTTCATAGAAACGTAGTGAATTAAAAGTATAAAGTGATAGATAAATGGTTATTTATTGATGAAACGCTCGTTCAAGTCTGTCAAAAGGATTAGAAGATGTTATTATGTAACGTAGTAAAAAGAGAGAGGATAGGAATGTCAGCTCTCTTTTGTTTTTGTATATGAGATGAGGTAAAAATCGAACGTAGACTTTTGTCTTAATTGAAAGATCATTTTATATGTAGCACCATATCATAGATGAAAATACAAACAGTGTATTTCGCTAATTTATGAGAGGTATGTGTCAAAAAAATCAATTGAAATGCTCGAACGTGTTAGCATTTAAGGTATCACTATATGTAAAAAATGACTTTGAATTGGGTACATTTTTTCTACAATTTAAGCGCTGTAGACGGTATATAAATGTTAATAAAGTCGCTTTAGAAAAGATAATTGCGAAAAATTTATTTTTTCTAAGATGATTTGCAAAAATTGCCCGATTTATGTCGGGTATTTCTCAATGAGTAATGATGCCGCTGAGGGCGTTATTGTTCATTAATCACATTGGGTAATCCTAATGTAGTGATAACGCCTCAAGGCTTAAGCCTAATGGGGACTAATGTCATATTACCAATTTGACATTACTAATCATGGGTTCGCTTAAAAAGCATCCTGAAATGTTTTGCAATAGGAAATGGGTCCACAAATGCAAGAAGTTGCTGACGCACTGCGTCTTGACACTGAACTTAGCGCTGACAGTGCAGCGTATATTGAAGAACTTTATGAGCAGTATCTAACGGCTCCAGACTCAGTAGAGGCTGATTGGCGTGAATACTTCGATAAATTCCCGAAAGGTGATCAACCACACAGCAATGTACGTGAGCAATTCCTATTATTAGGCCGTAATTCAAGCCGTGTTCAGCCTGTAGTGCAAAGTGCAGTAAGTTCTGAGCATGAACGCCGTCAAATCGGTGTATTACAGTTGATCGCTGCATACCGTAACCGTGGTCATCAAAACGCAAAATTAGATCCACTTGGTCTTGCAAAACGTGAAATCGTGCCTGATCTAGATCTTGCTGCGCATGGTCTAACGCAGTCTGACTTAGATACTGTGTTTAATACAGGTAACCTTGCAATTGGTAAGTCTGAAGCAACACTTGGTGAAATGGTTCAAGCAATGGAAGCAACTTATACTGCTTCGATTGGTGTTGAATACATGCACATTGTTGATACAAAAGAAAAACGTTGGATTCAACAACGCCTTGAAGGTACTCGTGGTCAATTTGGCTACACTGCAGACCAGAAAAAACACATCCTTGAACGTCTAACTGCAGCTGAAGGCCTAGAAAAATACCTTGGTAACAAATTCGTTGGTGCGAAACGTTTCGGTGTTGAAGGTGGTGAATCTTTCATTCCTATGGTGAATGAACTTATTCAACGCGCAGGTTCAGTAGGTTGTAAAGAAGTGGTTATCGGTATGCCTCACCGTGGCCGTTTAAACCTTCTTGTAAACATCATGGGTAAAAACCCAGCTGATCTATTTGGTGAGTTCGAAGGTAAATCTCTGCATAAAAAAGGCTCTGGTGACGTTAAATACCACCAAGGTTTCTCTTCAAACGTCATGACTCCGGGTGGCGAAGTTCACTTGGCATTAGCGTTTAACCCATCACACTTAGAAATCGTTGGACCTGTAGTAGAAGGTTCTGTACGCGCACGTCAAGTACGTCGTAAAGATATCGGTGGTGATGATGTATTACCAATCATCGTTCACGGTGATGCTGCATTTGCAGGTCAAGGTGTAAACCAAGAAACTTTCCAAATGTCACAAACTCGCGGTTATACCGTGGGTGGTACAGTTCATATCGTCGTGAACAACCAAGTTGGTTTCACAACGTCTGACCCACGTGATGCGCGTTCTACAGAATACTGTACTGACATCGCGAAAATGATCCAAGCACCGATCTTCCATGTGAACGGTGATGATCCTGAATCTGTATTATTTGTTTCTCAATTGGCACACGATTTCCGTCATACATTCCGTAAAGACGTTGTAATCGATATGTTCTGCTACCGTCGTCGTGGTCATAACGAAGCCGACGAGCCAGCTGCAACTCAGCCAATGATGTATCAAATCATCAATAAAAAAGCGACTACACGTACGCTTTATGCTGACAAGCTTGTACAAGAAGGTGTTATTGATCGCGCTTCTGCTGATGCAATGGTTGAACAGTATCGTTCTGACCTTGAAGCAGGTAAACACGTTGCAAATGCGTTGGTACTTGAGCCAAATACAAAAATGTTTGTGGACTGGAAACCTTACCTAGGCCACGAATACACAGACAAATGGGATACCACTTTCCCAATCGAACGTCTAAAAGAGCTTGGTGCGAAAATGCGCGAGCTTCCAGAAGGCTTCGTGATGCAACGTCAGGTTGCTAAAGTGATTGATGACCGTCTGAAAATGCAGACTGGTGAAATGCCATTGAACTGGGGTGCTGCTGAAACATTAGCTTACGCGTCTCTTCTAGATGAAGGTTTCCTTGTTCGTTTAACAGGTGAAGACGTTGGTCGTGGTACATTCTCACACCGTCATGCAAAACTTCATAACCAAGTAGATGGTTCAACTTACATTCCATTATGTAACTTGAAAGAAAACCAACCACGTACAGCTATTTATGACTCATTATTGTCTGAAATGGCGGTTCTTGCATTCGAATACGGTTATGCAACGACTCTTCCGAAGAGCCTTGTGATTTGGGAAGCGCAATTTGGTGACTTCGCAAACTGTGCACAGGTTGTAATCGATCAGTTCATCGCGTCTGGCGAAACTAAGTGGGAACGTGTATGCGGTCTGACTATGCTTCTTCCACATGGCTTTGAAGGTCAAGGTCCTGAGCATTCATCAGCTCGTTTAGAGCGTTTCTTACAGCTATGTGCTGAAGAAAACATGCAAGTGATCACACCGACTACACCAGCGCAGATTTACCATGCGATGCGTCGTCAAGCACTTCGTCCAATCCGTAAACCAATGATCGTGACTTCACCGAAGTCTCTTCTTCGTCACAAACTTGCAACCTCTACATTAGAAGAACTTGCAAATGGTTCATTCCAAACTGTGATTGATGAAATCGACAACATCAACAAATCAGACGTAACTCGTCTAGTGCTTTGTGGTGGTAAGGTTTACTACGACTTACTTGAAAAACGTCGTGAAAAAGAATTGAACAACACAGCAATCGTTCGTATTGAACAATTGTATCCGTATCCAGAAGCACGTCTTGCTGAAGTTCTGGCACAATATCCAAACGTTAAAGAATTGGTATGGGCTCAAGAAGAACCGAAGAACCAAGGTGCATGGTTATTCATCGCTCCGCGTCTTTATGACGACGTGATGAAAGCGGGCAAACAAGTTCGTATTACTTATGCAGGTCGTGAAGCTTCTGCTGCACCGGCTTGTGGTTCACCATATTTGCACGCAAAACAACAAGCTCAGCTCGTAAATGATGCTTTAGCTATCGTAGCTGAATAACAGGAGATTCTTAATAATGGCAACCGAAATTAAAGCACCGGTATTCCCAGAGTCAGTTGCTGACGGTACAGTTGCAACTTGGCATAAACAACCAGGTGAAGCAGTATCACGTGACGAAGTGATTTGTGATATTGAAACAGATAAAGTTGTTTTAGAAGTTGTAGCTCCTGCTGACGGTACGATTTCTGCAATCGTTAAAAACGAAGGCGATACAGTTCTTTCTGCTGAAGTGATTGCGACTTTTGAAGAAGGTGCTGCTTCTGGCGCTGCTCAAACTCAAGCTGTTCAATCAGAAGAGAAAGTAGAACAAGCTGCTGCGCAAACTCAAGCGGGCGCTGCTCCTGTTGTTGAACGTGCTCAACCTGTTGCTGATCAAGCTCCTGCAGTGCGTAAAGCATTGACTGAGTCTGGCATTGCTGCTGCTGACGTTGCTGGCACTGGCCGTGGCGGTCGCATCACTAAAGAAGATGTTGCAAACCATCAAGCTAAACCAGCTGCTCCTGCTGCTGCGCCATTAAGCGTTGCTGTTGGTGAACGTATCGAAAAACGTGTTCCTATGACTCGTCTTCGTAAGCG
Organism: Acinetobacter sp. YH12094; assembly: GCF_013419295.1. NCBI lineage: Bacteria > Pseudomonadati > Pseudomonadota > Gammaproteobacteria > Moraxellales > Moraxellaceae > Acinetobacter > Acinetobacter sp. YH12094. Next base: position 91,468 of record NZ_VPAK01000009.1, on the reverse strand, counting down.
TGTTGCTGAACGTTTACTTGCTGCAACTCAAGAAACTGCAATGTTGACTACGTTCAACGAAGTAAACATGAAACCAATCATGGAAATGCGTGCGCAATACAAAGATGCTTTTGAAAAGCGTCATGGTGCACGTCTTGGCTTCATGTCATTCTTCGTTAAAGCGGCAACTGAAGCACTTAAACGCTACCCAGCTGTAAACGCTTCAATTGATGGCAATGACATCGTTTACCACGGTTTCTACGACATCGGTGTTGCTGTATCAAGCGACCGTGGTCTAGTAGTTCCAGTTCTTCGTGATACTGACCGCATGAACTATGCTGAAGTTGAAAATGGTATCCGTGCATACGCTGGTAAAGCGCGTGATGGTAAATTGGGTATCGAAGATATGACTGGCGGTACATTCACTATTACTAATGGTGGTACTTTCGGTTCTTTGCTTTCTACACCTATCTTAAATACGCCACAAACTGCGATTTTGGGTATGCATAAAATCCAAGAACGTCCTATGGCTGTAAATGGTCAAGTTGAAATCTTGCCAATGATGTACTTAGCGCTTTCTTATGACCACCGTCTAATCGATGGTAAAGAAGCAGTAGGCTTCCTTGTAACAATCAAAGAATTGTTAGAAGAACCAGCTAAGCTAATCCTTGATCTTTAATACTTCAGAATAATGCAATGGGCTTAGAGCGATCCTCTAAGCCCATTTTTGGAGATACACATGTCTCAATTTGATTTAGTTGTTATTGGTGGCGGTCCTGGTGGTTATGAAGCTGCTATCCGCGCTGCTCAATTAGGCTTTAAAGTAGCTTGTATTGAAAAACGTATTCATAAAGGTAAACCATCTTTAGGTGGTACTTGCTTAAACGTGGGTTGTATCCCATCTAAAGCATTACTTGATTCATCTCACCGCTATGAAGATACCGTTCATCACTTAGATGACCACGGTATTACAACTGGTGAAGTGAAATTTGATCTTGCAAAACTGCTTGATCGTAAAGACAAAATTGTTAACCAATTGACGATGGGTATTGATGGCCTACTTAAAGGCAACGGTATCGAATGGTTAAAAGGTACAGGTAAATTACTTGCAGGTAAGAAAGTTGAGTTTGTATCTCACGAAGGTGAAACTCAAATTTTAGAACCTAAATATGTAATCCTTGCATCGGGTTCTGTGCCAGTCAATATTCCAGTTGCTCCTGTAGATCAAGACATTATTGTTGACTCTACTGGCGCGCTTGAGTTTCCAGAAGTGCCTAAACGTCTTGGCGTAATTGGCGCGGGTGTCATTGGTCTAGAGCTTGGTTCAGTATGGCGTCGTCTTGGTTCTGAAGTTGTTATATTTGAAGCAATGGACGCATTCTTACCAATGGCTGATAAAGCTTTGGCAAAAGATTACCAAAAAGTATTGACTAAACAAGGTCTTGATATCCGTGTTGGCGCTAAAGTTGCTGGTACTGAAGTCAATGGCCGTGAAGTTACTGTTAAGTACACTCAAGGCGGCGAAGACAAAACTCAAACTTTCGATAAATTGATCGTTTGTGTGGGCCGTAAAGCATATGCAGAAGGTTTATTGGCTGAAGATTCAGGCATTAAACTCACTGAACGCGGTTTAGTTGAAGTAAACGATTGGTGTGCAACTTCAGTTGAAGGTGTATACGCAATTGGTGACTTGGTACGTGGTCCAATGCTTGCACATAAAGCAATGGAAGAAGGCGTAATGGCTGTTGAGCGTATCCACGGTCATGCAGCTCAAGTGAACTATGACACTATCATCTCTGTAATTTACACACACCCAGAAGCGGCGTGGGTTGGTTTAACAGAAGAGCAAGCGAAAGAAAAAGGCCACGAAGTTAAAACAGGTCAATTTGGTTTCGCTGCAAATGGTCGTGCAATGGCTGCTGGTGAAAACGCAGGCTTTGTTAAGTTTGTTGCTGATGCGAAGACAGATCGTCTACTCGGTATGCACGTGATTGGACCTGCAGCGTCTGATATCGTACACCAAGGTATGATCGCACTTGAGTTCGTATCAAGTGTTGAAGACCTACAGTTAATGACTTTCGGTCACCCGACATTCTCTGAAGTCGTTCACGAAGCTGCACTTGCAGTCGATGGACGTGCAATTCACGCGATTCAGCGTAAACGTAAATAAGATGTAAAAAGAGCGGCTTAGGCCGCTCTTTTTTGTTTCAGATGGTTGTTTTAATTTGAATAATCATCTAAAAATAAAGATAAGAAATATTTTAAGATTTAAAAAGGTTAAAGCTGCTTTGACGGATGTCTGGGCTTTAATGGGTCATAACAAAGCGAAGAAAGAGTAAAAGGTTGTTCAATGAATCTACACGAATATCAAGCTAAAGCGTTATTAAAAAAATATGGTATGCCTGTTCAAGAGGGCGTATTTGTAACTACCGCAGAAGAAGCAGTCAAAGCTTTTGAGCAACTGGGTGGTAAGTTTGCGGTACTCAAAGCCCAAGTGCATGCAGGTGGTCGTGGTAAAGCAGGCGGCGTTAAAGTCGTAAAATCTGCACAAGAAGCCACTGATTATGTGAACCAAATGGTCGGCTCACGCTTAGTCACTTATCAAACAGATGCATTAGGTCAACCCGTCAGCGGTATTTTGGTATCTGAAGATGTTTATCCAGTAGAGCGTGAATTGTACCTAGGTGCTGTAGTTGACCGTTCTAGCCGTCGTGTGACCTTTATGGCATCGACTGAAGGCGGTGTTGAAATTGAGAAAGTTGCAGAAGAAACGCCTGAAAAAATTATTAAAGTTGAAGTAGATCCTCTAGTTGGATTGTTACCATTCCAAGCACGTGAAGTGGCGTTTGCTTTAAACCTAAAAGATGGTCAAGTGAATCAATTTGTCAAAATCATGTCTGCGGCTTATCAAGCATTCATTGAAAATGATTTTGCTTTATTTGAAATTAACCCGTTATCCGTACGTGAAAATGGCGAGATTTTATGTGTGGATGCAAAAATTGGTATCGACTCAAATGCTTTATATCGCTTACCAGAAATCGCAGCACTACGCGATAAAACGCAAGAAAATGAGCGTGAGCTGAAAGCATCAGAATTTGATCTGAACTATGTTGCCTTAGAAGGCAATATTGGCTGTATGGTCAATGGTGCTGGCCTAGCGATGGCAACCATGGACATCATTAAACTCTATGGTGGTCAACCTGCAAACTTCCTAGATGTAGGCGGTGGCGCGACCAAAGAACGCGTAATTGAAGCATTTAAAATCATTTTGGCGGATAGTTCTGTGCAAGGTGTATTAATTAATATTTTTGGTGGGATTGTACGTTGTGACATGATTGCTGAAGCAATTATTGCAGCGGTTCAAGAAGTAAATGTGACTGTACCTGTGGTTGTTCGTTTAGAAGGGAACAATGCAGAGTTGGGTGCAAAATTACTTGATGAATCAGGTTTGAAATTGATTTCTGCAAATGGCTTGGCTGATGCTGCAGAAAAAATTGTTGCTGCAGTAAAAGGCTAAGGGAGTAGAGATCATGAGCGTATTAGTTAATAAAGACACCAAAGTATTGGTACAAGGTTTTACCGGTAAAAACGGTACATTCCATTCTGAACAGTCAATTGCTTACGGCACAAAAGTGGTCGGTGGGGTGACTCCGGGTAAAGGCGGCACACAACATTTGAATCTACCCGTATTTAATACCATGAAAGAAGCGGTGCGTGAAACGGGTGCAACGGCAACCTCGATTTATGTACCTGCACCATTTGTGCTAGATTCAATTATTGAGTCTATAGATGCAGGTGTAGAGCTGATCGTTGTGATTACGGAAGGTGTACCGACACTTGATATGCTAAAAGCGAAACGTTACCTAGAAACCTATGGTAACAATGCACGTCTAATTGGTCCGAACTGTCCAGGGATTATTACTCCGGGTGAATGTAAGATCGGTATTATGCCGGGGCATATTCATCAACCGGGTAAAATCGGCATTATCTCGCGTTCAGGGACTCTGACCTATGAAGCTGTAGCGCAAACCACGAAGCTGGGTCTAGGTCAGTCGACGTGTATCGGTATTGGGGGAGATCCAATTCCGGGCATGAACCAAATTGATTGCTTAAAGCTGTTCCAAGACGACCCGCAAACTGAAGCGATCATCATGATTGGTGAGATTGGTGGTACAGCAGAAGAAGAAGCGGCTGAATATATCCAGTCGAATGTAACTAAGCCTGTTGTCGGTTATATCGCGGGAGTGACTGCACCAAAAGGTAAACGTATGGGACATGCAGGCGCGATCATTTCGGGCGGTAAAGGTACAGCAGAAGAGAAATTTGCTGCTTTTGAAAAAGCCGGAATGGCTTATACCCGTAGTCCTGCTGAATTAGGCTCAACTATGTTTGAAGTCTTAAAGTCAAAAGGTCTTGCTTAAGTACGGTAAGTTTCTGTTAATAAAAACCCCTCAAATGAGGGGTTTTTTTATTTTTATTTAATAATAGTGGGTGAATAGTAAAGAAAATTTATAAAATCAGCATATTCTCATTCATTATTAACACTTTAGTGTGAATAATTAACCAAATTTAATCGGACAAAATATGATATAATGTGAAACACGTCACATTAATTTAATTTGATGAATAATTACTCTTCTAACGTGAATAATCATGATTTATAAATCTTATTTATCTCGTCTATGTTTCTTGTCGATTTTTTCGAGCCTGCCTACGGTTGTATTTGCAGTTGATAATATTGATCAGCAAAGAGAACAAAGTGTTGCAGATATCCGTGTCGGTAAAGTGGATCAGGGATTTAACCAATTACAAGTTTTATTAGCGCAACATCCTGAAAATCAGAAGCTCATTGCAGATTACACGCTCCTGCGTTATGCAAATGCAACCTTTAGCTCTACAGATATGGCCTACTTGGCGAAGATTAGTCCAACGACGTTTCCAGATTATGGCAAAGTCAGTGTCATCAAAGCTTTACGTGATCTTAAACAATATGATCAAGCCTTACAGTGGGCACAAAAATTTTATCAGCAGGATCAATCGGAACAGTGGTTGATTTGGCAGGGTGTGTTGCTGGCAGAATCAGGTCAAAAAGATCAAGCAAAACAAAAACTGGCAAATCTCAACTTACAGTCGCTTGGTGCAGATTATCTTTCGCAATTGGCCTATGCCTATCGATTATTGGATATGCCTGCTGAATCTCTCAATGCAGCGAAATATGCGCTAGAAAAACAGCCAAATACTGATACCCAAGAACAGTATATATTGGCTCTATTGCAAAATAGCGATTTTGCCACTGCGCAAAGCTATATTCAGGCCAATGGACTCAATAGTTCTAAGCCAGTGTTGCAACATTTGCTCAAGATGAATGAGTTCTCACAGCGTATCCAACAAGGCATTCAAGCCTCAAAAAATGCGTTTGATATGAAGCGTGGGGCAACGGCATTTGAACCACTAGATCGTGTTCTGGCTGAAATGAGTGCTTATGAAGACTCACTTCCTGCAGATGAAGCCAGTAAACGTAAATTTTACTATGAATATATCTATGCCTTAAATGCACGTAATGCTTCAAAGCATGCATTGGCACAAGTAGAAAAAACAGGTCAAACAGCTAAAGAAATGCCTGCTTATGTACGACATGCTTTAGCAGACAGTTATTTAAAATTACGTCAACCTGAAAAAGCTGAGCCTTTATATCAGAGTTTATTTGCTGAAAAAAATTATGCGGACTATAACGTCTATGCTGGTTTGTACTATAGCTTGATCGAACAAGAAAAATTTAAACAAGCCAATCAGTTAATCGACACCATGGACAAACAGTTGCCGACCTTTGTTTATAGTAATGCAAAAGGTGTTGATAAGGCGCCACACGATGATCGTACTGAATTTATTGCGTTGAAGGGATTGAACTATGCTTATCGCAACGAGCATGAAAAAGCGGAACGTTACTTTAATGACTTAACCGCAAAGGCTCCCGGCAATATCGGGTATCAAAATAATTTGGCATTAATTCAACGTTGGCGTGAAAAACCAGAGCAATCCCAGCACACTTTGGCACAGCAGAATAGCTTGGAGCCCATTTCACAGGGAACGCAAATTAACCGCATGCACAATTTCCAAGCCTTGAGTCAAATTCAAGCTTGGCGTGAACTCAATCAATATATGGTCAGCCATGTCGGTGATGATACGGGCGTAAAACAAAGTAAAAAAGAATTGGATGATCGGAATCGTGCGTCAATTCAACATCAAAGTACCTTTGCGAAAAGTGAGTCTGATGATCCTCGTGTACAAAATCGCCTGAAAGGTTCACGTGAACAGGAAAACTGGACGCGTATCAATAGCCCATGGTTTTACGATAATTATCGACTCTTTGCAGACCATAGCAATCGTTGGTCGAAGTATGAGTCTGGCAAATTAAAAGACCAAAGGATTGGCATGGGTTTAGAGTGGGCTTCGGATCGTAAAGCTGCATCTGCATTATTCTCTCAAAGCACCGATGGCGACCGTTTTGGTGTGCAATTGGATTGGTCACATTGGCTGAATGATCATTGGAGCTATGCACTGGGTTATGACAGCCAAGCGGATATTCCATTGCAATCTTTGGCACAGGATCATGAAGGGCAGGCTTATCGTTTTGCACTGAACTGGCAACAAAATGAATCACGTAAGGCAGGCGCAAGTTATCAATTGACCGATATTGATGATGGAAATCTACGCCAAGAACTCTCTGGATACTTTAAACAACAATTCCAACAATCCCCGCATCATATTTCTGCGGCAACACTGCGTGGTTATTACGGAAAAAATGATTCGGTTGATGTGCCTTATTTTAACCCTGAACATAGCTATAGCGCTGAAGTGACATTGGAACATGATTGGATGACATGGCGTGACTATGAACGTCATTTTAACCAGCACTTTGCAGCAACTATCGGTACCTTCGGACAAAAAGGCTACTCAAGTCATCCGATTTATAATTTGTATTATCAACATGAATGGCAGCTCTCGCGCACGTGGAAATTGAACTACGGCATAGGTTGGGGTTCACATCCGTATGACGGAAAAGATGAAGATCGTAGTTATGCAGTTGTTGGATTTGAGGGGCGCTTCTAATGAAAAATACATTAATACACCGCATGTTGAAGCAAAGCTTAATTCTAGCTGTGACTTTGCCCATCAGTACGACATATCTTTTTGCTGACAATAATGTGCCAAAAACTGCAAATTTGGCGATGCCTGAACTCGATGAAATTACAGCACATAACCAATTTGTAACGCTGACCTTTCATGATGTTCGAGATGATGTTGCCAAACGTGGTGATCGAGATGTCTATGCGATTAGTACGCAAAATCTTGGGCAATATTTTGCGTGGATTAAACGAGAAGGTTGGCAACCCATTCGTTTAGAAGATGTCATGCAGGCTCGCTTACAAAAGAAAAAGTTACCTGAAAAGGCACTGTTATTAACCTTTGATGATGGTGCGCTGAGTAGTTATAGCAAAGTTTTTCCATTGTTAAAGCAATATCAATTTCCTGCAGTTTTTGCTATTCCAACCAGTTGGATTAATGGTAATACCAAAGATGCTTATGAAGCTTATGGTGTGGGTAATTTGATGAATTGGGATCAAATGCGGGAAATGCAAAAGTCGGGATATGCCGAATTTGTGTCGCATTCGGATGATCTGCATCATGGTATTTTGGCAAACCCACAAAAAAATATGGAACCTGCTGCGATTACACGTCAGTATTTTCCAGCTCAAAATCGTTATGAAACCGATGCTGAGTTTGAGCAGCGTATTGTGCAAGATTTGAAGAAATCTAAACAAGAACTCGATCGTCAACTGGGTATTCATAGTATGGCAATCTTCTGGCCATACGGTGCAGTTACACCGGAAATTGAGGGATATGCACGTAAAGCAGGACTGCCCATGTCCTTTAGCTTAGGTAATGTAGTCAGTCAGGCAGATTCGGTGCATACCTATCAGCGTGCCCTGATTATGGATAACCCAACGCCAGAGTTTATCCATCAAAATATGGAAGACTTTATCGTTGAAGCTCGTGCGCCGTATAAACAGCGTAAAACATTCCTGAATTTTAATTTGGCTGAATTACAAGCACCAACGGCTGAGCAATCAGATCAGAAATTGGGGACATTATTAGACCAGGTCAATGCGTTAAAAACCAATACATTGCTTTTAAATGCCGCAGTTGATCATGATGGTGACGGTAAAATTGATGCCTTATTTTTCCCAAATTCAAAACTGCCGATGCAGCAAGATTTACTGAATCGTACCGTATGGCAAGCTCGTACACGAATTGGTAATCGAGTCTATGCACAGCTTCCAATCAGTTTGGAGCTACAGCAGGGGATTAATCTAGCAGACCTAACGGCAGATCTATTGAAAAACAATAGTTCGTTAGAAGGTTTAATTATTAACACCGGTAACAGCTTGGACTGTGCAATTCATTCAGCTCAGTGGTCAACCGCATGTACTGAGCAAGTGCAAAAAATTATTGCAATTAAAGAGCGTAGTAAGGCGCAAGCGCATTTTTATTCCAATATTAGTAATGACAACCAAACCGCGCTCAAGGTGAATTTAACTGGACATCAGTTTTCTGGATTAAAACCGTTGGTGACTCGTGTCTTAACAGCGTCGGACTTTCTGTATTTAAGTATTAACCCAGGTCAACATCCGCAAAGTTTTAAAGCCTTTATGTCAGCATTGAAGACTTTGAATACAGAGCAAAAGCAACGCTTGATTGTCAGTTTGGATATCAATCCAAATATGAGCGAGAAAGATTGGGTGAAGTATCAGCAAAACTATCAGGCTTTACGCGCAGCGTCGGTTCAAAAAATCGGACTGAATAATTATCAGCTTCAGGATGGCGAACGCGTTCAACATCACCTATATCAAAGCATCAGCTTGAATGGCAGTCCACTGACTTACCGTGATCCGTATATACAAGGAGGTCAGTAATGCAAGAATGGGAACTGAGTTTTAACGATCTGTTTTTTGCCTTTGCTTTCCTATATCCCTTGTTTATGGCGTGGATTTGGATTGCTGGAGGCGTGTGGTTCTATTTAAAGCGTGAATGGAAACAACCTGAACTTCCCGTGCCAACTGGACACGGTTGTAGCATTATTGTTCCTTGCTTTAATGAAGAAGCACAGGTACGAGACACTATACGTTATGCGATGCAGAGCCAATATCCAAATTTCGAAGTGATAGCGGTGAATGATGGAAGTAAAGATCGAACCGCTGAAATTTTAGATCAATTGGCACTTGAGTATCCTAAATTACGTGTAGTGCATTTGGCTGAGAATCAGGGCAAAGCGTATGCATTACGTGCAGGTGCGATGGTCAGCCAATTTGAATATTTAATCTGTATTGATGGTGACGCATTGTTGCACCCGCATTCGGCACTTTGGATGATGCATCATCTGACCAGTTTTCCACGCGTGGGCGCTGTAACCGGTAATCCACGTATTGTGAACCGTTCAAGCATCTTGGGTAAAATTCAGGTTGGAGAGTTTTCTTCGATTATTGGCTTAATCAAGCGATCTCAAAGAACCTATGGTCGTATTTTTACAGTGTCGGGGGCAATTGCAGGTTTCAGAAAAACGGCACTCGACCGCATCGGTTATTGGCGTGATGACATGATCACAGAAGATATTGATGTGTCATGGCGTTTGCAGTTTGATCATTGGGATTTGCACTATGTACCGCAAGCCCTTTGCTATATCTATATGCCAGAAACATTTAATGGACTTTGGAAACAACGTTTACGTTGGGCTCAAGGCGGCATCGAAGTACTATTTGCCTATTTACCTAAAATATTTAAATGGCGTTTACGTCGGATGTGGCCGATTGCATTCGAATCTATCATTAGCGTGATCTGGGCATATGTCATGTTCAGTATTTTTGTCTTGTATTTTTATGGTCTATTTTTCTCATTACCGGGTGAGTGGGCGATCCAATCACTTTTACCTCAATGGTATGGGGTGATTTTAGGTGTAACCTGTTTATTCCAGTTCCTCGTGAGTTTATGGATCGATCGTGCTTACGACAAAAAACGTTTACTGCGAAATTATTTTTGGGTGATTTGGTATCCCTTATTTTTCTGGATATTAGCCATGCTGACCACGGTCGTTGCTTTGCCAAAGACTATTTTTAAAACCCAAAAACGTGCGCGTTGGGTCAGTCCAGACCGTGGATTTAGAGGGGAGGAAAACAATGAACCAAGTTAATTTACAAAATCAGAAGCCGGTTGCAGATTCAGATTTTAAAATTATTCAAGATGAATCATTGCTTGAATTACCTGAATATATTGATAAACCTGAATACGTCAAACGTAAGTCCGCAGGCTATGGTCTGATGGCAGTCGGTTGGATGCTTTGGATGTGGTTATTTTTACCGCTATTAACCCTAGTGTTTTGGTGGTTTGAAGGCACGGTGGTGTATTCACAGGTTATGGATCACTCCCAACCGATGACCAGTCTATCGATCATGAAATTGATTTTCTCAATAGGAATCTTTATTTGCTGTCTATTTGTTTGGGCAAGTTATAACTGGATGCGTTTTCATGGGGAAGATCGTAGAAAGGCGCCTGAGAATGCTCAAGATGAAGATTTGGCGAAAAGCTTTCATGTAAAAGCCAGTGATATAGCCACGATGCGAGAATCAAAAAATATCACCTTGCACTATACGGACGAAGGACAATTAGAACACTATAAAATCAACAGCTAATCAGCGTTCTTCATCAGATCTAGAATCCTAGATCTGATGATGTAGGCATTGGTATCAGTCCTTAGCTAGGGCAGGTGCAAATGCCTTTTTTATTTGCTGTACATCTGGATGATTTTGCACGAAATCATCTGGATAATACCCAACATGTTGCACACCATGTTGTTCCAGTAAACGGATGGTGTCAATGAGCTCCTGATTGGAAATGGGTTTTTGATGATTCCAATCGGTCACTTGAAGTTCAAAAATGGTACGGCTCAAATTGGGGTCATATTTTTTGGCACGTTCGATCAAGTTTAAATAAAACTGACGATGGTCATCTGCCTTTTCCATGTAGGGCATCGCCATGATGGCGTTGTAATCATAATGCTGATACGTGCTGGCATTGGACTGGCTAAACCATTTTTCACTATTCGGGTTCAGCACAGCTTCAGCATACATATTGCGAGCAAAATGTAATTCAGGTTGTTGCTGTTTTAAAATCTGACTAATGCCTTCAGCAAATTGGTCTAAATAGGCGGTTTTGTAGCGTGAAAATTCAAGCTGCTGCGCATGCTTTGGCTGTCCAATCAATTGTTGATCGAAGCCCCATGTTTTGTAGGTCTGAAGCGCTGCTGCACTATTATCCTCAAAATCATTGAGAGTGATATCGTCATGATAAAGAATGCCATCTACTTTATTTTGCTGAATAAAGTCTAGAAAAATTTCTGCTGTGTATCGTTGGTTTTTCGGGTCAAAGGGTGATATCCGAATATAACCTTTTTTTTCACTTTGGCTTTTTACATATTGCAGAGGGTATTGTTTCGGGAACTCCCACGCAATTAAAGGCAGCCATGCATATACGGTTTTTACTTGAGTCTGCTGTCGTATTTCGTGCAAAACACGTTGAAATAAATCTGAGCGCATTGGGATATAGCGATTTTTAAAATACACAGCATCAGCCGAACCATTGGCATCAGGGTCTGCAAAAGCCTGTAGAAAAATCGTATTGGCTTCAATGCTGCGGATACGTTCGATCAAAGCGCGGATATTTTTTTCTTGTTGAGCCTGATTGGCATCATATACATAATCTAAGTCGATATGCATAATGCGCATACGCTCTGTAGTGCTTGGCTTTGGTGTTTTGCTGGTCAAGGTTTGATGTAAAGGATTGGCTGATGCATATTGCTTGACCAAATCTTGTATAGGGTGGTGGATAATACGTACCGTTTCAGCACTGCTACAGCCTGAAAAGACCAAACCGAAGCAGGTCATTAGACCTATTAATTTTTTAAAGGGGCGTAGGGAAGTAACGGCATTTAAGGAAGAAGTCATATTTATACTTGCACTGAGCGTATTATCATTCGTAAATGTTTTCATCGCATATTTTGCTGCACGTTTTAGCAAGTACAGCTAAGCAGAATATGATGAATTTGAAGATTGTAGCAAGATTGCAGGAAAGGGTTATTCTTAAAAGTGTGATTTGGTTTGCACTTTGTTGTGATCCAGTATTCCGTCATTTTAAAGTCATGATTTGGTACTGAACTTATTTTTTTAGCTTTATGAGTCTTCCTTGTCGATGATCTCAATAAAAAAAACCGCAGGATTAAACTGCGGTTTTTCTTAGCGAGTATAACGAATTAACCAGCTTTTTTATTTAAGCTCTGAGTTAAACCGTTAATATCGCCACCTTGGATACCGAGCTCACTCATCAAGCTATCAATCAGTGGGGCCTGGCTGCGGTAGCGTAGGGCGCTATTCACCACTTGGTCTGACAAGGCAACATTACCACTACCTTCGTGGTGAGCATCACCTTGGCAAGAACCTGCATGTCCACCATTTAGGCCATTCACTTGTAAAATCTTAATGTCATCAATGTTTTCCATTGGTTTAACACTTTCGCGAATGATTTCTGGTAAGTATTTCAGCATCGCTAAACGAATCTGCATTTCAACCTGTTCAGATGACAATACGTTGTTTGCTTCGTTCACTGCACGTGTACCTTCAGCATCAACTTGGTATTGTTTTTCCATCGCTTGAGCCAACAGAACTTTTGCGTCAGCTTCACCTTTGGCTTTTAAGCGAACTTTTTCAGCTTCGGCTTCAGCTGCAATACGGATAGCTTCAGCTTCATCTGCGGCTGCTTGTTTACCCGCTTCAGCCGCGACAGTAATGGCAATCGCATCTTTCTCCGCTTTTTCTTTCGCAGAGACCAATTCAACAGCTTTTTGACGTTCAGCTTGTTGGATTTGACGAACGGTAATCACTTCTTCTTCGGCTTTTACCGCTTGAGCACGGGCTTGATCGGCATGTGCCTTAGCTTCAGATTCAGCACGAGATTTTTCAGCAATGGCAATTGCACGGTCTTGCTCAGCGAGTTCAATTGTTTTCTTTTGTTCCACTTGGGCTTGCTGAATAATTTGTGACTTTTGAATATTTTGATTTTCAACGTCACGTGCAGCAGTAATACGCTTTAAGTCAACTTCACGTTCAGCAGCAATACGCGCTTCTTCGGCTTCACGTTTTTTAGCAGCTTCTTGTGATGCAATTTCTGCAAGCTGTTCTGCACGACGGATTGAAATTTCACGTTCTTGTTGCAGTTTTGCATATTCTTCTTCACGCAAAATTTGTAGACGTGCTTGTTCTGCTTCTAAGTTCTTGGTCTTAATTGCAAGATCTGCATCTTGTTCAATCGCATTACGTTTACGACGACGGTCTTCAATGGTTTCTGTCAGTTTAGTTAAACCTTCAGCATCGAACGCATTTTGTGGGTTAAAGTATTTAAAGCCTGTTTGGTCTAAGCCAGTTAATGAAACGGTTTCAAGTTCCAAACCGTTTTTATGTAAATCTTCAGACACCACTTGCTGAACTTTTTGTACGAAGTCGACACGTTTTTCATGCAACTCTTCCATCGCCATTTCTGCGGCAACTGCACGTAGAGAGTCAACAAATTTACCTTCAACCAAATTCTTAAGTTCATTCGGTGACATGGTCTTTTGACCTAACGTTTGTGCTGCGGTAGCAATCGAATCTGCGGTTGGTTTCACACGGACATAGAACTCCGCCATCACATCGACACGCATACGGTCACGTGTAATCAGCGCTTGGTCATCTGCACGGCGTACTTCAAGACGTAGGGTGTTCATATTGACTGGAATAATTTCATGCAGCACAGGAAGCACAATAGCACCGCCACCTAAAATCACTTTTTCACCGCCGAAGCCTGTACGCACAAATGAAATTTCTTTACTTGAGCGACGATAAAGTCGAGCAATAATAAAACCAATAAAAATAAGTGCGGCAAAAATTATCCCGACTGTTACAAGGATACCGCTTGGAATAATGTCTAACATGGACGTTTATCTCTTTTGTTGTAGTTCAAGTTAACCCTCTAAAGTGCTAACAAGTTTGGTTTAAAAATCAGTATTTTGTTGACTCATCATGACTTCGATATATGCAGAAGGTATGACGTGTTAAATGTATTTATATGGTGTTAAAAGAACTGATCGAGCATCAATTCATTCAAAATTTAGAGCATGGTGGCTTGAAAGCCTACATTTGTTTTTTGGGTTAAAACCACTGATTGACCTTGGCTGAAAATTTCATCTTGTTCAGGTTCAACCAAAATATAATGGGTCAATCCGTGTTGATCTTTGACTTTGGCTTGAGCAGGAGACTGGGGTCGTGCATCACCCAAAATGATCGTGGCCGTTCTACCGATCAATTCATCACTATAAATGGCGGTTGTTTCATCTTGCGGTAAAATACGGGCAATGAGCATTGCGCTAAAACGTACGAAGGGCATGCACAGAAAAACACAGGCTGGTGCAATAATCCATGCACTGAACATCATACTGGTCATTTGGTTAACGATGGCTTGAATAGCAAAGCCCAATAAACTATAGACACATAAGAAAATGATGAGCCATACAAACAGCGGAATACGACCCAAATACAACCAATCGAGCACACGTGTCACGATACCTGCATCGGCATCTACACCTAGCTCTGCATTATGACCAACATCCTCAGGTAGGAATTGATCTAAAAAGCCTTGAGAACCACCCCCTAAAATTGTTAACACAATCTCAAAAAGTCCAAACAAGAACATTAAGCAGAGACTGATGCTAAACACGATATTAGACGGGTGAGTAAACAATTCCCACATTATATTTATCTCTATATTTATGCTTATAAAAAATCAAAAAAAATAATTCTGGCTGAATTTTTTTCAGTAAATAAAATAACATTATCTGTCGAAATTGTGTAAAAAAATTACAGATCGGATTAACAAAAAGTCGGCTTTTATGTGAGCTATTACTAAGTTTTTCTTTAAAAATAGGTGATCAATTAAGTTGGGATTATCTAAATCTAAAGTTAATAGTATTTCTGCTTTACCCATTTAAGATTTAAGTCATTGTGATCAATCAAATTTTCAGTCTAATTGCAGATATATAAGTGGTCGTGCTCAAGGGAGAGAAATGGCCTGTTAAACGGCACAGAAAACAATGTTAGGAAATGTAATTTTATAACCGTCACGGCAGTGCTGAGGGCTTTGCCGTGACTTTCGATGTCATATGAAGATTTGAACTGGCGTTCAATAGAGCGCTTTTTAGTAAGCTTTAACCCTTTTTATAACAATGAAGTTTGAATGCGTACTTTCATATCTAAAGCCGCTTGAACAATAAAGGTTTTCATCCACTTCACTTGCTCGCCCATCGGATTGGTTTTAATCGCAGTGTCTAAAAAGCCCATGCTTTCAAGTTGAAACAGTTGCTTTTCGATCTCTTCCTCTAACTGGGTGCTATTGGCTGCGAGCGGGAAGTGGATTAAGTGAAATGCTTTGGGGAAATTGTAAAAAGCATAGAGCAGATTAAATGCGCGTTGATCGGCCTTTAAATTGCCTGCGCCAATTTCGTAGCCGCGATCTTGGTTACTGTGAGTCACCCCAATCAAAAACTCGAGTTTATTGTCCAAAAGTCGTAGGCCGAACTGAAGGCCAATTTGGTCTGCACTCAGCTCATGTTGGATAAAGTTATTCAGTGGGCTGCCGTCATCATTCAAGGCTTCTTGGAGCACGAGCATGTGTGAAGAATGCTGATAAATATAGCCAGCAAGACCTGCGGCTTCAATCAGCGACTTTAAGGTTTCAAGCGTATAGTGACTATATGGCATATCAATAACTATTGGAGAGTGATATAGCTACTTTAGGTAATTTGAGCGAGTTTGAATACCGATTGTTTAGAGGATTTAGCGATTAGTTAATTGATAAAAATTGCGTAAAATTACGGATCTCGGACTAGAATAATAATGAAATTGATAAGTCTATCGTATTAAATTAATTAAAATTGATAAGCAGTATCAGACAATTTGTATATGACGAATAAGAATATCAATATCACAAAACAAGCAATCGTTATGAAAGCTTAATCACTATAATGTATATATATCTTTAAAAGTGTAATAAGTACACATATTCTAAGCTGGTGTTGTCCATGTCATTAAATGAGGAAAGACTTACTCATCTTAAACAGCTTGAAGCTGAGAGTATTCATATCATCCGTGAAGTTGCTGCTGAGTTCGAAAACCCAGTCATGCTGTATTCAATCGGTAAAGATTCAGCGGTCATGCTGCATCTTGCTTTAAAAGCATTCTATCCTGCCAAACTTCCATTCCCACTACTGCATGTAGACACGGGTTGGAAATTTAAAGACATGATTACTTTCCGTGACAACATGGCAAAAGAGCATGGCTTTGATTTGATCGTGCATCAAAACAAAGAAGGTAAAGATGCAGGCGTGAATCCGTTCGATTACGGTAGCTCAAAATATACTGATATCATGAAAACTCAAGGCTTAAAACAAGCGCTTGATAAATATCAGTTTGATGCGGCTTTCGGTGGTGCGCGCCGTGACGAAGAGAAATCTCGTGCCAAAGAGCGTGTTTACTCATTCCGTGATACCAAACACCGTTGGGACCCTAAAAACCAACGTCCTGAACTTTGGAATCTTTACAACGGTAAAGTGAACAAAGGTGAAAGTATTCGTGTGTTCCCATTGTCTAACTGGACTGAGTTGGATATTTGGCAATACATCTACCTCGAAAATATTAAATTGGTTCCTTTGTACTTGGCTGCTGAACGTCCAGTGGTTGAGCGTAACGGTACTCTGATCATGGTTGATGATGAGCGTATGCGTTTGAACGAAGGTGAAGTGCCACAAATGAAATCGGTGCGTTTCCGTACTTTAGGTTGTTACCCATTAACTGGTGCGGTTGAATCAACTGCAACAACTTTGCCGGAAATTATCCAAGAGATGCTTTTAGCCACCACATCTGAACGTCAAGGTCGTATGATCGACCATGATGAAGCAGGTTCGATGGAAAAGAAAAAGCAGGAAGGTTACTTCTAAAAATCTCTCCCCTTGCGCAGCAGTGCTGCTCATCTTTGAAAAAGAGAGGAGAAAGTCCCCCTTTTATAAAGGGGGAAACAGGGGGATTAAAAGAAACCGATTTCAAAAGAATATGTGGAGCTTTGAGCAATGTCTCATCAATCAGATTTAATTAGCCAAGACATCTTGGCGTATTTAAAACAACACGAAAATAAAGACCTTCTACGTTTCCTCACTTGTGGTAACGTGGATGATGGTAAATCGACTCTAATTGGTCGTTTACTTTACGATTCAAAATTGATTTATGAAGATCAATTGCAAGCCGTAACACGTGACTCTAAAAAAGTCGGTACTACGGGTGATGCACCTGACTTGGCTTTACTTGTAGATGGTCTACAAGCGGAACGTGAGCAGGGTATTACCATTGACGTGGCTTACCGTTATTTCTCTACTGAAAAACGTAAGTTCATTATTGCTGACACCCCAGGGCATGAGCAGTACACACGTAACATGGCAACTGGTGCGTCGACTGCAGATTTAGCGATCATCTTGATTGATGCGCGTTATGGCGTTCAAACCCAGACTCGTCGTCACTCATTTATTGCGAGTCTTTTGGGTATTCGTAATATTGTGGTTGCAGTGAACAAGATGGACTTGGTTGAATTCTCTGAAGCGCGCTTCAATGAAATTCAAGCAGAGTACAACGAGTTCGTAAACCAATTGGGCGACCGTAAACCTGCGAACATTATCTTCACGCCTATTTCTGCGTTGAATGGTGATAACGTTGTAAACAAATCGCCAAATACGCCGTGGTACCAAGGTCAGACTTTAATGGAGACTTTGGAAACTGTTGAAATTTCGCATGATACGAGCAAGCACGAATTCCGTTTCCCTGTTCAGTATGTCAACCGTCCGAACCTCGACTTCCGTGGTTTCTGCGGTACGATCGCACTTGGTGAAGTGAAAGTTGGCGATACCATTACTGCATTACCATCTGGTAAGTCTTCTACGGTTAAAGAAATCGTGACTTTTGATGGTAACTTGGACCATGCTGTTGCAGGTCAAGCGGTGACTTTAACACTGAATGATGAAATTGATATTTCACGTGGTAACGTGTTGGTAAAAGCGGGCGAACAGCCGTTAATTTCACGTTCTGCACGTGCCTCTGTGGTATGGATGACAGATGCGCCTTTAGTAGTTGGCAAGCTGTATAACGTGAAGTTTGGTACACAAACTATTCCTGCGAAAGTTGCGAAAATTAACTATCGTACCAATGTGAACACACTGGAAAAAACGGAAGTTGAACAGCTTGAATTGAATGCGATTGCAGATGTAACGATTGAGTTTGATGCGCCAGTGGTATTTGACCGTTACCAAGACAGTCGTTACACAGGTTCATTCATCTTTATTGACCGTTTAAGCAACGTGACTGTTGGTGCGGGTATGGTTGAATCTGCGGTTGAATGGACTGCACACAATGAGCCTGTAACTGCTGAAGCGCGTGCTGCACGTTTAGGTCAAAAACCTGCTGCTGTAACTGTGCCTGCAAAAGCACTTGAAAATGCGCAAGCGATTGAAAGTTTGTTGATTCAGCAAGGTGTGGTTGCAATTGCGAAAGCAGGTTTGACTACAGAGCAAGTTGCACTAGTTCGTGAAACAGGTGTGGTTGTGATTACGGATACTGCTGAAGGTACTGATGTGACTTATACAGTGGAGACTGCTGAAGAAGTTGCTGAGAAAATTGTTGAGTTGGTTCGTCTTTAAGACTGTACTGATTTTAAAAAAGACCCGCTGAAAAGCGGGTCTTTTTATTGTTATAATGAGTATTAAAATTAAAAAGTAAATATTATGAAGATAAATGGTGTTGCAACGATACAGCATTATGTTCCGCAATGTATTTTAAGAAATTTTAAAAGTGGCAAGAAAGACCAAATTTATGTTCTAGATAAAATTAGAAAAAAAATCTATCTCTCAAATATTAAAAATGTCGCTAGTGAGAGATATTTTTATAATATTGAAATAGATGGAGAGGCTATTACTCTTGAGGATTATTTTGGAACAAAAGTGGAACCCAAAATTAATAATATCCTAAATAGAATTAGTGAAAATAAAAATCTGAATGTCTTGTCAACGGATGAAAAAATATTTTTGAGTGAATATATTTGTATCCAATATTTAAGAACTAAGAGTCATAGAGAATCAGTTAAAGATTTGATTATGAAAATGGTTGAAAAATTAAAAGGATTTGGTATTCCAGAGGTCAAAAATTTTTCATTTGATGATGTAAATACAAGAGTTGCACAAATAACAACTATGAATCTTTTAACTTTATCTAAAGAATTGCTTCCTTGTATGTTGGATAAAAAGTGGTTTTTATTAAATTCTTTTGATGCAGGGTTTTGTATTGGTGACGCACCAATAGTATTACGTAATTACACTATTAATCCAGTTTTTGGCGATCCTGATATTTGATTTGGATCAAAAGGCATAGAAATTTATTTTCCCATTAGTCCAAATTTATGTATAGCAGCTATATGCTCTAGTCATATGGAAAAATTGGAGAAAGCTAGATCATTTCCTAATTATGATAAACCGGGAATGACAATTCTTGGAGCTATTGAATTGGGCAGTTACTTTAATGTCACAAAATCTTATGAGCAATATTTGAACCGATTGCAGTTTAATTTATCGGAGCAGTTTTTATTTTCACAAAGTGAAAGTGAATTGAAAGAGTATTTAAATTTAGTATTAAGCAATTCTGAGGTTATCGGTCAAAAAAGATTTAAATTTTATTGAGTGTGTCATAGCTGTTTGTAAATTTAACCATTTAGTACTAAATGGGGATGGTTGAAAATTAGGTAAACTTAATTTAAGATATATCTTAATTAATCTTAAGGTGTATCTTCGCAATGTCAAATTCAGACCTTCTCGACAGTAGCGATAGTCTAGTCAAAACCCGAAAACGCTTGTTTGAAGCAGGGCACATGAAACTATTGGTGCTGCATCTTATTTCCCAAGCGCCTAAATTCAGCTACGACATTATTAAAGATGTTGGTGCAATCGTAGGCGGCGGTTACAGCCCAAGCACAGGGACAATTTACCCAACGCTGAATTACTTAGAAGAACAGCAATACATACACGCAGAACTAAATGCGGAAGACCGTAAACAATACAGCGTTACGCAGTCAGGCTTAGCGCATCTGGATGCAGAAAAAGCCACTGTAGAGAAAATTCTGTGCCGTTTTGATACCCGTAAGCAAATACATAACAACGAACAATACGTTGATATCAAACGTGCGATGGAAAACTTAAAAGCATCATTACGCATCAAAATTCAGCACTGTGAACTGACACCTGAACAGGTGTATGCCATTGCAGAAAAAATCGATCAGGCGGCCGTCGAAATCAGCCGTATGGAGGTGACACAATGAAACAGCATCAATATGAAATTACGCTCAAACACATTGCCGATGCACAGGGCAATCCATCGACCTATACCGAAGCTTTGCAGTTTAATGCTTACAACCATGATGACATGTTTAAGGTGCTGGAGCATTTGACCAAAGCGCAATTGTTAGATGATGAAAAGACCAAAGCCTTTGCTGTGGGTCTGAAACTGTTTGGTGAAACCTTGTTGGAAAATAAAGACCATCCTTTATTTAAAGATTTCATGCCGCATTTCGGCCAATTTATGAAAACACTAAAACAAACCGTAAAAGCCCAGAACGCAGCCCAAGACGAATAATAGGTATTTACAGATGAATCAACTCCCAAAATTTCATCCCAAACACATGACTTGGCTGATGCCTCTAATTCTGTCCGGCATTATGAGCGGTTCAATTTCCTGCTTTAACATGCTGATGAATAAAGGTTTAGTTGAAGGTTTTCTTGGCATTTGGCTGCGTGCATGGAGCATGTCATGGATGATGGCCTTTCCGCTCATTTTGATCGTGTTGCCATTGGTGCGTAATACGTTAATGAAGTTTGTACGCCTACCGAATGAGCCTGCATCCAAATAAAAGGTACATCCGTTTAGTCATGAGTTGAGGGTGACTGCATAGCATCTTGAATGATGGCTGTTAATTCAGTCAGTGATTTGACACCTGCAATACGTTGAATCACTTTCCCACGATAAAACAGCAAGGTTGAAGGCAGTCCATAAACGTTATAACGCAAGGTAAGTATCGGTGAGGAATCAATATTCACTATGCCAAATTTAAGCCGTGTATGCTGCGCTGACATTTGGCTTGCACACTGCTCAAATACAGGGAAGTTCTGCACACAGGGCGCGCACCAGTCTGCATAGAAACGAATCACGGCAAAACCATCAAACCATTCATAGTCGCTGGCGTTATCTTCATTGTATTCAACGATCTGAGACATGCTTGGCCTATTATTCATTTACGAAATACAGTACAGATTATACATAAGTCCATGCTTATTCATTCTGCGGCATTTCTATGTTCAAATAGTGCAGAGATAGATGAATAGTCAATAATTGAAAAGGAAAAACAATGTCACAGCAAAGCATGCAGCAGGTCATTATTACTGAACCGGGCGGTGTCGATAAACTGGCGTATGAAAGCGTTGCCATCCCAGATGTGAAAGCGGATGAAGTGTTGGTTAAAGTGCATGCCTTTGGTATTAACCGTCCAGACATTTTACAGCGCCAAGGCTTGTACCCAATGCCGAAAGGGGTAACACCAGTACCGGGTCTGGAAGTGGCGGGTGAAGTAGTTGCTGTGGGTGCAGATGTCACTTTGTTTAAAGTGGGTGATAAAGTCTGCGGTCTGACCAATGGTGGCGGTTATGCTGAGTATTGTGTTGTACCTGAAAGCCAAACCTTGAGTATTCCTGAAGGTGTGAGCTTTACTCAAGCAGCGGCCATTCCTGAAACGTTTTTTACAGTTTGGGCAAATGTATTCCAAATGGGTAAAGCCAAAGCAGGTGAAACGGTGCTGATTCATGGTGGAACCAGTGGTATTGGAACCACGGCAATCATGCTGTGTAATGCGTTGGGCATGAAAACATTTGCAACAGTCGGTTCAGATGAAAAAGTGGCAGCGATCTCTGATATCACGCATGCGATTAACTACAAGACTCAAGACTTTGAGCAAGTGATTAATGAAGCGACCAATGAGCAAGGTGTAGATGTTATTTTAGATATCGTGGGTGCACCGTATTTAGCACAGAACTTAAATCTATTACGTCGTGATGGTCGTTTGGTCTATATCGCCTTCTTAGGTGGTGCAAAAGCCAAAGAAGTGAAGTTGGGTCAAATCATGATGAAGCGTTTGACCATTACAGGCTCAACCATGCGTGCGCGTAATACTGCAGAAAAAGCAGAGATTGCCAAAGGCATTCAGGAAAATGTTGTTCCGTTATGGTCTAAAGGTGAATGCCTGCCAATGATTTACAAAACATTTAAGTTTGACCAAATTCAAGAAGCACATGCAGCCATGGATACAGGCGAGCATGTGGGTAAGATTGTGGTTGAAGTGATCTAAAGGATTATTTTTAAAACGCGATGTATTTGCAGGGTGTTTTAAAATAATTAAAGAGGGCAATGTCCCTCTTTTTTATTGTATTCCTATCTGATTTGACGCAGTAACATCAAAAGCACAATTTGATTCAAATAAAAGAATGATACGCGGTAAGGTCATCCGCAAGTGTATGAGACAGGGTTGTTTTTAATCAAAAATGTTTTTGCAATACTTTGAATAAGTAGACGCTAGTGAACGAGTTTTGTCGGTGAGGTGCATTGCACCGCAAGATGGTTTCCTTGCGAAGCTTCGCTTCTCATTTTGCCGAAACAAAAGTACCTCCAGCCGAAGGCTAATCCCTTTATTCAATCCCTAGATGTAAGACTCTGTCGAGTAGATTTAAATATCGGTAAATAATGTGAAATTACTTTTACGTGCGTAACATCTGTTGCTAAATTTTAGGCATAAAAAAACCAGCTTATCGCTGGGTTCTTTATTACACCATCTTCAGTAGTAGAAGAATGGTGCCCGAGGCCAGACTCGAACTGGCACGCTTTGTGGGCGGGGGATTTTAAATCCCCTGTGTCTACCGATTTCACCACTCGGGCTTAACAAGATTGGAGGCGGAGGTCGGAATCGAACCGGCGTACACGGAGTTGCAGTCCGCTGCATGACCACTCTGCCACCCCGCCATGTCTTGTTGATGCGTATATTAGCAAGCTCTGAAAAAAAAACAATAGCAGATTCATCTGTATGAGCATAAAAGCAGCATACAAGGTAAAAAATTTAAAATAATCATGTATTATGTGCAAAATTGATTCATATCATCACTTGGAGAAGTGCCGTGGCATTAGTTTTAGATGGTCGTGCATTGGCGAAGAAAATTGAAGCTGACTTGTTGACTCGCGTAGAAGCGCTAAAAGAGAAAACTGGTCGTACCCCAATTCTTGCGACTATTTTGGTAGGTGACGATGGTGCATCTGCAACTTATGTACGTATGAAAGGGAATGCTTGCCGCCGTGTTGGTATGGATTCATTAAAAGTTGAGCTTCCTAAAGAAACTACAACTGAGCAATTACTTGCTGAAATTGAAAAATTAAATGCAAACCCAGATGTTCACGGTATTTTGTTACAACACCCAGTACCTGCTCAAATTGACGAACGTGCTTGCTTCGATGCAATCTCTCTTGAAAAAGACGTAGATGGCGTGACTTGCTTAGGTTTTGGTCGTATGGCAATGGGTGAAGCTGCGTATGGTTCTGCGACTCCTGCAGGTATCATGACCATTCTAAAAGAAAACAACATTGAAATCGCAGGTAAGCATGCGGTTGTTGTGGGTCGTTCTGCAATTTTGGGCAAACCAATGTCTGCAATGCTGCTAGAAGCGAATGCAACAGTGACCACTTGCCACTCACGTACTCAAAACTTAGCTGACTTTGTTAAGCAAGCTGACATTATTGTGGGTGCGGTAGGTAAAGCTGAATTAATTCAAAAAGATTGGATCAAACCAGGTGCAGTGGTTGTTGATGCTGGCTTTCATCCACGTGATGGCGGCGGTGTAGGTGATATCCAATTGGTGGGTATTGAAGAAGTTGCTTCTGCTTATACACCAGTACCGGGTGGTGTAGGTCCTATGACCATTACAACGTTGATTCGTCAAACTGTTGAAGCTGCTGAAAAAGCGTTGGGTTAATCTTTTAATAAAAAGATATTAAAGTCACAACGGAGTCTTACCGTTGTGACTAAAATGTAAGAAGCTCGTATGTTACTTTTGTTTCGGCAAAAGTAACCAAAACCATTTGTTATCTGCTGAACTCGACAGAATCAGTCTTTTGATTAATGGTATCGCAGAAACAGTGTTCATTCGATTAAGGTCTGTCTCGCACAGCAGCAGATGACGATGTCGCATATCTAATACGTTTATAAATTCAAATAAAATCATCTCCAAGGCTTAATATGAGCTGTACTTTCCAATTCCCCAAAGCCCCTGAACATTTACTGAAAGCACTGCATGAAGTCATTCCGCATTGTGAATTACATGCACAACAGTTGCCTGAAACCCCCATTTCTTTATGGTTGATCCCACCGGTATTTCCAACCGATAAATTGGATGATGAAGTCATTCGTCGTATATGGAATGATACGCCGTATTGGATCTTTTGTTGGGCTTCAGGGCTTGCAATGGCGCAGTGGTTGTTGGCAGAGCCGCATCATGTCAAAGATAAAGTGGTGTTGGACTTTGGTGCAGGTTCAGGCGTGGTGGCGATTGCCGCGAAAATGGCAGGGGCGAAACGCGTGATCTGCTGTGACATCGACCAAGTGAGCCTAGATGCCTGCCGTGCCAATGCAGAGCTGAATAATGTCGAGCTCGAATATTTGGACGATCTGTATAAAGCCGAACAAGTCGATATTTTATTGGCTGCCGACGTGCTATATGACCAATGCAACCGTTTCTTTTTGGATGAATTTTTAAAGTTTGCTCCAGAAGTGTGGGTGGCAGACAGTCGTGTGAAAAACTTTAGTCATCCTAAATATGAAAAACTCGATGAACGAAGCGCAACGACATGGCCTGATTTGGATGAATCACCTGAGTTTCGAAATGTGAGTTTTTATAAAACCCTATAAATATTGAACCGATAAAAAATAAGACGCTTTAAGCGTCTTATCTTTGTCTTTTAAACTGCAAATTTGATTAAGAACAGGTATAGCGAACCACACGTAAGGTTGCAGGGCGAGCATCGAGTGCATCACGTGCGCCTAAGTTTTCAGAGTTACGAAGGTCTGGAGTATTTGACAGTCCAAAGTTCGCACGTGTATTACCAATTTGACGGCCGTACTGAGTATTTTCTAGAGCAGGATTTGCAATTTCGTTCACGCTTAAGATTTGTAATTTATAGGTCTTTTGCGTATTTAATACTTTTTGGCAAGCACGTTGTAATTTGTTGGCATCCAGTTGTTGGTTTTGGCGACCCGCTAAAGTATATGCAAGTGTTGCGCTATCTGCAGATTTGGACTCTATTTGAAAGCCTGTTTGACCATTAAAAGCACGTGGAGTGCTTTGGCAAGCAGCCATCGACATTGCAACAATACCTAAACTTAAAACTTTGTAAATATTTTTCATCATTCATTCGCCGTGTGTATTTGTATGCTCAGTATGCCATAGTCCGTCTGTCGACTCGATGGGAAAACCAAGAAAGCAAAAGAAGTTTGATTAAATCTTTGATGCAGCCGAAACGAAGAGTAGATGGAAATTGATATAAAAAAAGCTCATCAAAATAGGCTTTGATGAGCTTAAGTGTAATAGCAGGGCTGAGCGACTTAATCGTCAGTGATCATGCTATGTTTTTTCGTATCTTTCATGAAGACATACGTGATCAAAGATAAACCAATCATGAACGTAATGTAGTAGAAGAAGTAGTTTTCATGGCCTGCATTTTTGAAGCTCAAAGCTACAAGTTCTGCTGTACCACCAAAGAGAGTATTTGCAATGGCATAAGGCAATGCAACACCTAGGGCACGGATGTGTGCAGGGAACAACTCAGCTTTTACTACGGCATTAATCGCAGTATAACCAGTGACAATCACCATACCGCTCATACAAAGCATAAATGCTGTGGTTGGGCTAGTCGTAGAACCGATACCGTTGAAAATTGGAATGGTAAACAGCACACCAAGCACACCAAAGGCGATCATAATTGGCTTACGACCAATTTTGTCTGAAAGCGCACCGACAGCAGGTTGTAAAAGCATGAAGATGAAAATTGCAGCAGTGGTAATTTCAGTTGCTGTGGTTTTTTCAAAGCCAGACGTGTTGACCAAATATTTTTGTAAATATGTGGTAAAAGTGTTGAACGCTAAAGTACCACCGGCAGTCAACATGATCACAGTGAAGGCTTGTTTAGGGTATTTGGTAAATAACGCTAAAGCACCTGATTTTGGACCACCATTTTTAGCTTGTTCTTGAGCTTCTTTAGAGGATTGAGTTTCAACTAAACCGCGACGAATCCAGAACACCACTATAGCGAGCAACGCACCGATGAAGAACGGAACACGCCAGCCCCATTCAGTTAAAGCTTGTTCTGAGAAATTGCGTTGTAGGATAATTAAAACGCAAAGAGCCAATAGCTGACCTGAAATCAGTGTGACATATTGGAAACTTGAGAAGAAACCACGATGGTTTTTACCTGCCATTTCAGTCAAATAGGTCGCACTAGAGCCATATTCACCGCCGACACTTAAGCCTTGGAGTAAACGCGCTAAAAGTAGAATAGCGGGTGCGAGCATCCCTACAGAATCGTAGGTTGGCGCACATGCGATCATCAGTGAGCCGACACACATCAACGATACAGACAGCGTCAAACCTGCTTTACGACCTTTACGGTCCGCATAAATACCCATGACCCATGCGCCGATTGGACGCATTAAGAAACCGAGTGCAAAGACTGCAGCTGCTTGTAAGAGTTTTACAGTATTGTCACCGTCAGGGAAAAATTGCGGTGCAAAGTAAAGGGTAAAAGCAGCGTAGACATACCAGTCGTACCATTCAACGAGGTTGCCGGCAGATCCGCCGAGGATAGATTTGACACGAGTTTTTCTATCCAATTGTTCAGGAAAAACTGGCTCAGATGAGTTTGACACATCATTCTCCAAGGAATGAATGCAAAACATATCCATTTAAACTCTTTGAGAAAAGTTTAAATCAATATATTTTGTCGAAATGGGAGATGGAACTATATTTATTTAATTTATACTCCTGTTGTCGCAGAAAATCATGCGACTTTAGTCTATAAAATGCGATTTTTTTAAACAGATACATTTTTCACGACTAAATGAAAACAACAAAGCCTCATCGATTGAGGCTTTGATTGGAAACACATGCTGTTTTTGATCAGCTTGATCAATAAGTCGTCATCAAATAATTCTGATCAATGCTCCTGAATTTTGGAATGGTGTTTGGTGTCTTTCATAAAGACGTAGACCAATAACGAAATAAAAATCATGATGGTCACATAGATGAAGAACCAAGACTCGTGACCAGCTTCTTTAAAACTTAGCGCAAAGAATTCTGCCGTACCACCAAAGATGGTATTTGCAAGTGCATAAGGCAGCGCAACACCCAATGCGCGAATATGTGCAGGGAACATTTCTGCTTTTACAACCGCATTGATCGAGGTGTATCCCGTGACAATCACTAGACCTGCGAGACAGAGCCAAAATGCGGTCCAATAATCTTGAGTTTGTCCTAAGGCACTAAACAGAACATAGGTGAACAGCACCCCTAAGATCCCGAAGGCGATCATTAGAGGCTTACGACCAATTTTATCGGATAGACCGCCTGCAAGTGGTTGTAAGCACATAAAAATAAACAGTGCTAAAGTGGTGATTTGCGTGGCCTCAGGTTTACTAAAGCCAGAGGTATTGACCAGATATTTTTGCAAATAGGTGGTGTAGGTATAAAAAGCCAATGTACCCCCAGCTGTTAAAAATAACACCGTGAATGCTTCTTTCGGATAATGCTTAAATAGAGAAAATAAGCCTGATTCAGGCTGGTCCTTTTGCTCTTGTGCATTTTTGAAGGACTGGGTTTCTAGCAGGCCACGTCGAATACGGAAAACCACTACCGCTAAGCACGCACCAATAAAGAACGGAATACGCCAGCCCCAATCATGTAATTGTTCTTCTGTCAGCAACCATTGCAAAATAAGTAGTACGCACAGTGCAGTCAACTGACCTGCAATCAGTGTCACATATTGAAAGCTTGAAAAAAAACCACGACGGTCGCGGTCAGCCATTTCACTGAGGTAGGTAGCACTGGCGCCATATTCACCGCCGACACTTAAACCTTGAATTAGTCGTGCAACCACAAGAATAATCGGCGCCAAAATACCAATTTGGTCATGCGTTGGAGAAATGGCAATCATCAATGAGCCGATACACATGAGTGTGACGGAGAGGGTTAAACCTGACTTTCGACCTTTTTTGTCTGAATAGATCCCCATAATCCATGCACCAATGGGTCGCATGAGGAAACCGACTGCAAAGATGGCCGCAGCTTGGAGAAGCTGTGCAGTCTGGCTGCCCTGAGGGAAAAAAGCATGGGCGAAATAGAGGGTGAATGCCGCATAGACATACCAATCGTACCATTCAACAAGATTACCTGCTGAACCTCCGAGAATGGATTTTACTCGGGTCTTTGTATCTAAATTTGATTGAGTAACAATTTCTTCCGTCATTTTAAAATCCATCTTTTTTTATTGTGTGAAAATATCTTATGCGTATCGAAAAGCATGAAATGTAAACTAAAAAAGAGGTTTTGTTGAAAAAGTGTACAAATCAACGGCTTGTCATGAATTTTGCTTTGAATAAGGGTTTGTATATAAAATGATTGATTTCATACTTGAGCCAGGAATTGTTTAAACGTACATTTAAAATATAACTTCTCATTTAATGAGGAATACAAAAACTCAGCGTAAGGATGTTGTGACTAAAATAGGTAACTGGATCAAAAAATGATGATCAATGAGAAAAATAATAAAGCAAAGAAAACGAATCATTGTTGAATAAAAAGATATAGTGGGGGGGAGCAATGAATACACAACAGCAATTAATATATGACATGGTGGTCATTGGTGGTGGAATCAATGGTGTTGGTATTGCTTGTGATGCAGCGGGGCGTGGTTTAAGTGTTTTGCTTTGCGAAAAAGACGATCTCGCGAGCCATACTTCATCTGCAAGTAGTAAATTAATTCATGGTGGTCTTCGCTATTTAGAACATAAAGAATTTCGTTTAGTGCGTGAAGCACTGGCAGAACGCGAAGTTCTGCTTAAAAAAGCCCCCCATATTATTCGACCGATGCGTTTTATCATGCCACATGAACCGCACTTACGTCCGGCTTGGCTAATTCGGACTGGATTATTCTTTTATGATTATTTGGGTAAGCGAGAACAGCTTGCTGGCTCCAATGGTATTGAATTTGATGTGAAAGTTAGTCCTTTAGCACCCAGATTTACTCGAGGGTTTGAATATTCCGACTGCGTTGTGGATGATGCACGCTTGGTTGTACTCAATGCGATACAAGCACGGGAATATGGTGCACAGGTTCTGACTCGAACAGAATGTTTAAATGCATACAGTAAAGCTGGCATTTGGCAAGTGTGTTTAAAAAATGCCAAGGGTTTGCAAAATGTGCAGGCTAAAGTATTGGTGAATGCGGCAGGTCCTTGGGTCGCTGACTTTATAAAACAGGGTTTAAAGCAAGAGTCACCTTATGGTATACGCTTAATACAAGGTAGCCATATCATCGTTGCAAAGCTCTTTGACGGCGATAAAGCTTTTATTATGCAAAATGATGATCATCGCCTTGTCTTTGCGATCCCATATTTAGAACAATATACCTTGATCGGCACGACAGATCGTGAATATCATGCAGACCCAAATCGAGTAAAGATAAGCCAAGAAGAAATTGATTACTTACTTGATGTGTCAAATGATCACTTTAAAACTCAATTGACGCAAACGGACATAATTTCAACCTATTCAGGTGTGCGTCCGCTGTGTGATGATGAATCAGATAATCCAGCAGCAGTCACGCGAGATTATACTTTGGCACTGACCGATGTAGAAGGTGCAGCATTGCTATCAATTTTTGGTGGCAAGCTCACCACCTATCGAAAACTCGCAGAAGCGGCGCTAGATGAACTTAAAACTGTTTTTCATCATCGATCCAAGCCTTGGACTGCTGATACAGCATTACCTGGTGCGGAAAATTTAGAATCAATCGAGCAGTTGATAGCTGAAATCCAACAAAATGTTAAAGGTGTTTCAAACAGTCTAGCAAGTCGTTGGGCGCATGCTTATGGAACACGTGTCTGGATTTTGCTGAATCATTTAACTTCGATTGATGAGCTTGGGCAAAACTTCGGGCATGGCTTGTATGCTCAAGAAGTAGATTATTTGGTTGAGCATGAGTGGGCGAGAAGCTCTGAAGATATTTTGCAAAGACGCACAAACTTATATTTGCAATTCAGTGCATCTGAAGTTGATGTTTTGGACGAGTACTTAATGGCAATACGTATAAAGCAAAAAGCTCAAGATGTGGCTTAGTTGATATAAAAAAGACCGCGCAAGGCGGTCTTTTAAATCTTTCTTAATCCCTCTTTTAAAGGAGGGAAATTAAAGGCCGATTAAGCAGATTTTTTTACAGCTTCTAAAAGTTCGTCTTGACGTACTTTAAGTGCTTTTGGTAAGCGATCACCAAGTTTATTGAACAATTCAGTGTGGCTTTCAAGTTCTTTGATCCATTGATCTTTATCTTGAGAAGTTACAAGCTCGAATTGCTCTTTAGTGAAGTCTGAACCAGTCCAGTTCAATTGTTCGTATGTTGGAACAAGGCCGATAGGTGTTTCAACAGCGTCTGCACGACCTTCACAACGGTCAATGATCCACTCAAGAACACGCATGTTTTGACCGAAACCAGGCCATACAAAGTTACCTTCAGCATCACGACGGAACCAGTTCACGTTGTAGATACCAGGAAGTTTATTGCCAGCAGCTTTAGCTTTAGCAGCAACTTCTTCACCAAGTTCTAACCAGTGAGAGAAGTAGTCAGCCATGTTGTAACCCGCAAATGGAAGCATTGCGAATGGGTCACGACGAACGATACCTTGTTGACCAACAGCAGCAGCAGTTGTTTCAGAGCCCATAGTTGCAGCTTTGTAAACACCGTCAACCCAGTCAAATGCTTCTGAAATTAGAGGCACTGTGTCTGCACGACGACCACCGAAGATGAACGCAGAAATTGGAACACCTGCTGGATTTTCCCAGTCAGCATCAATAGAAGGACATTGACCAGCTGAAACAGTGAAACGAGCATTTGGATGAGCTGCTTTTTCTTCGCCGGTGTGTGGTTGACCTTTCCAGTTAGTCAAGTTAGCAGGCGCTTCTTTAGTAAGACCTTCCCACCATACTTCACCTTCGTCAGTTACAGCAACGTTGGTATAGATTACGTCTTTATGAAGAGTCGCCATACAGTTCGGGTTAGTCTTGGTATTTGTACCAGGTGCTACACCGAAGAAACCAGCTTCAGGGTTGATTGCATATAAACGACCATCTTCACCTGGTTTGATCCAAGCAATATCGTCACCTACAGTTTCAATTTTCCAACCTTCGTAACCCGCTGGTGGAATCAACATCGCGAAGTTTGTTTTACCACAAGCAGAAGGGAATGCAGCTGCGATGTAGTGTTTTTCGCCTTGTGGGTTAGTCACGCCAAGGATGAGCATGTGTTCAGCTAACCAACCTTGTTGACGACCCATAGAAGATGCAATACGTAAAGCTAGGCATTTTTTACCCAACAATGCGTTACCGCCGTAACCAGAACCGTAAGACCAGATTTCACGAGTTTCTGGGTAATGAACGATGTATTTTTCAGGGTTGCAAGGCCAAGCAACGTCTTTTTGACCTTCTTCAAGCGGAGCACCAACAGTGTGTACGCAAGGAATGAAGTCACCGTCAGTACCAAGTACGTCATAAACAGCTTTACCCATACGAGCCATTTTAGACATGCTTACAGCAACGTAAGGAGAATCAGTAAGTTCGATACCGATGTGAGCAATATGAGAACCTAAAGGACCCATAGAGAAAGGAACTACGTATAAAGTACGGCCTTTCATTGAACCGTCAAATAAACCATTCAGACGAGCACGCATTTCAGCTGGAGCTTCCCAGTTGTTTGTTGCGCCTGCATCTTCTTGTTTTTCAGAACAGATGTAAGTACGACCTTCAACACGAGCAACGTCAGAAGGATCAGAATTAGCAAGGTAAGAACCAGGATGTTTTTCTTGGTTAAGTTCTTGCATAGTGCCGTTAGCGATCATCAAGTCGATATAACGTTGATATTCTTCTGCGCTACCGTCACACCATTCGATTTTTGCTGGTTTGGTTAATTTGGCAATTTCTTCCACCCAAGCAATGAGCTTAGGGTGACGAACGAATTCTGGTGCGTTCACTTGGGTCATGGTGAGGCCTATCTCAAAAATGTACTAACCGTACAAAGTATAATCTGCATCATGGGATACATCATGCAGATAAAAGATGAAAAAAAGTGGCTGTATTAAAGCATAAAATCATAAAAAAAATAAGACTAAAGAAGTGGTAGATTTTTTTTGGTAGTTAATGCTATTTATATTAAATATAGATAAAATACAATAACTTAACATATTGTGTGGTGGATTTCCACTTTATTTATTAACGTGATGGACAATATTTTATATAGTTATTTTTAATAAAAACAAAAAGTTGCATGTAATTGATATTTGAGAATTATTATTGATTAAATAAATGGTGGTAATTCGATTTTTACATAAAGGCGCTATTATTTGCTGTTAAATTCGACAAAATACAATACTAAGCGGCCAAGATGTATAAAAAGTGATTAAACAAGCCAAGCCTTTATCTATTATCTATAATAAAAAATCAGGATTTCATGCTGCAAACAAAGATGAAGTCTACGAGGAACTTGTGCGGATTTTATCCGATCATAATTTCGAAATACAGTCATTTGAGCTTGGGCAGGAAGCGAGTTTTGATACTTTAATGAGCAAGGTATTTGCACGCCATAAAGACCCTGATAATTTGGGTGTTGTGGTTGCAGCAGGTGGTGATGGAACCTTAAATGCTGTTGCTCATCAGTTGATGCATACCGATATTCCTATGGGGGTCTTACCTTTGGGCACATTTAATTATGTGGCGCGGGTACTCAATATTCCTCTCGATTTAATTCAAGCGGCACAGGTGATTGCGACAGGCAATAATCGACAGGTGCACGTGGCGCAAATCAATGAACATATCTATTTAAACAATGCCAGTTTGGGCTTGTATCCTTTATTTATACAAAAAAGAGAATTTTATAATCAAAAGTTTGGGCGTTTCCCATTGCATGCTTATACCTCAGGTTTGGATGTGCTGATTCGAGATCGTAAAGAGCTGAAATTGGAAATCGAAGTGGATCATCATATTTATCCAGTCAAAACGCCCTTGATCTTTTTTGGCAATAATCAATTGCAATTGGCCGATTTAAACTTGCAAATCGCTAAAGATGCAGAGGCAGGTAAAGTTGCAGGTGTGGTGGTCGCAAAAAGTGATAAGAAAACGTTATTTAAAATTTTATGGCAATTGATCCGTGGCAATATCGACAATGCACCAGATGTGTATAGTTTTGCCGCTGATGAAGTCACCATACATACCCAACGAAAAAAAATGACCGTTGCTGTGGATGGTGAGATTGTAGAAATGAAACCGCCGCTTAAAATTCGAGTGCAAAAACAAGCCTTAAAGATACGGGTGCCACATGATACTGCATCTGTCTGATCTGCATTTCGGCACTGAAAAGCCAGAGTGTATGCGCGCTATTCAGCAATTTTGTCACGAACAGCGTATCGAGGCCGTGGTTGCCAGTGGAGACTTAACCCAACGTGCGCGCTATCGTCAGTTTTATGCATGTAAGCAATTTTTAGAAAGCTTAAAGTTGCCATATATCGTTGTGCCGGGGAATCATGATATTCCGCTATATCATTTATGGAACCGTGTTTTTAGTCCTTTTGCACGTTATCAACTTTTTTTTGGTGCCATGGAAAATGTACTGGAAACCGAGCATTTTTATTTAATTGGGATCAATAGTATTCGCCGTCGTTACCATACGCGAGGGCATGTATCGCTGGAGCAAATACATCATGTCGATGAATTACTTAAACATGCGCCGCCCAATAAAGTAAAATTAATCATAGCGCATCAACCTTTTTATACGCCGCCCAATGACCCGCATGGTGTGAAAGATTGTCCTGTTCAAGGGCGTTTGGCACTCGAACAGTGGAGTCAACACGGTTTAAATGGTTTATTGCATGGACATTTACATGTTCCAGCCAGCTATGACCTCAATCAGATTTATGCTTTAGGTGCTGCGCATCCAGTTTGGGATATTCATGCTGGCACTGCAACGTCATATCGCCTACACGATAACCTTGCCAACAGTTTTAATGTCATTGATGAGCAGATGAATGTGCAGCATTATTTTTATCATTCAAAGTTAAAAATATTCGAAGAAAATCTTAGTACTCATATTTTGGATGAGCTTTAATCCTTTAAATTTAAATTTTGAAGAAAAAAAATACAAAAAAATGAAAAAAATTAAATTTTGCCCTTGAAGGGTTTTTTTCCATCCCCACAAAAGTGTCATCTAAATTATTTTTTGTCGATGGCTTATGGAAATCAAAATGTCATCGTCTTTTATCTAGTAAATAGACTTAGTCTGGAGTTAACTATGAGCAATATTCGTCCTTTGCATGACAACGTTGTGATTCGCCGTGTTGAAAAGGAAACTAAAACTGCTGGTGGTCTTATTTTAAGTACTTCAGCAGCTGAACAACCTGCTCAAGGCGAAGTAATCGCTGTAGGTAATGGCAAAGTAACTGACAATGGCGTACGTGCATTAGACGTTAAAGTTGGTGACAACGTATTGTTTGGCACTTATGCCGGTACAAAAGTAAAAGTAGCAGGCGAAGAGCTTCTTATTATGAAAGAGTCTGACATCTTAGCGGTACTTGAAGCTTAAGTTTCGTACACGCATTTAGACCCTTTTATTCATCATAAATTGTTAAAAATTTTAAAAAGATTCGGAGTTAGACATGTCAGCTAAAGACGTAAAATTTGGTGATTCAGCGCGTTCAAAAATGATCGCGGGTGTAAATGTACTTGCAGATGCTGTAAAAGTGACTTTAGGTCCTAAAGGCCGTAACGTTGTCATCGATCGTTCTTTCGGTGCACCGCACATCACTAAAGATGGTGTTTCTGTTGCTAAAGAAATCACGTTAAAAGACAAGTTTGAAAACATGGGCGCTCAGCTAGTTCGTGAAGTGTCTTCAAAAACCAACGACATCGCGGGTGACGGTACAACAACTGCAACTGTTCTTGCACAAGCAATCCTTAATGAAGGGATTAAATCAGTAACTGCGGGTATGAACCCAATGGATCTTAAACGCGGTATCGACATCGCGGTTAAAGCTGTAGTTGCTGAAATTAAAGCGACTGCAAAACCTGCATCTGACTCTAAAGCGATTGAACAAGTAGGTTCTATTTCTGCGAACTCTGACACCACTGTTGGTAAACTTATTGCTCAAGCAATGGAAAAAGTTGGTAAAGAGGGTGTAATTACAGTTGAAGAGGGTTCAGGCTTTGAAGATTCTCTAGATGTTGTAGAGGGTATGCAGTTTGACCGTGGTTACATCAGCCCGTACTTTGCAAACAAGCAAGATACACTAACAGCTGAACTTGAAAACCCATACATTCTTCTTGTTGATAAAAAAATCAGCAACATCCGCGAATTAATTGCTGTACTTGAAGCTGTTGCTAAAACAGGTAAACCGCTTCTTATCATTGCTGAAGATGTTGAAGGTGAAGCACTTGCAACTCTTGTTGTAAACAACATGCGTGGCATTATCAAAGTTTGTGCTGTTAAAGCACCTGGTTTTGGTGATCGTCGTAAAGCGATGCTTCAAGACATCGCGATTTTAACTGGCGCGACTGTAGTTTCTGAAGAGGTTGGTATGTCTTTAGACCAAACTACACTTGAGCACTTAGGTACAGCGCATAAAGTTACTGTTTCTAAAGAAAACACAGTAATTGTTGATGGTGCAGGTGTTGCAGAGCAAATTGCTGAACGTGTAACTCAAATTCGTGCTCAAATTGAAGAATCAACTTCAGAATACGACAAAGAAAAACTTCAAGAACGCGTTGCTAAATTGGCAGGCGGTGTTGCTGTAATCAAAATCGGCGCTGCAACTGAAGTTGAAATGAAAGAGAAGAAAGATCGCGTTGACGATGCACTTCATGCAACTCGTGCTGCAGTTGAAGAAGGTGTTGTAGCAGGTGGTGGTGTTGCACTTGTACGTGCTGCAAAAGCACTTGAAGGTGTGTCTGGTGCTAACGATGACCAAAATGTAGGTATTAACATTTTACGTCGTGCAATTGAAGCGCCACTTCGTCAAATCGTTGCAAACTCTGGTGATGAGCCATCAGTTGTAATCAATGCTGTGAAAAACGGTGAAGGTAACTTCGGTTATAACGCTGCGACTTCAGAGTATGGCGATATGTTAGAAATGGGTATTCTTGACCCAGCTAAAGTAACACGTTCTGCGCTTGAGCATGCTGCATCTGTTGCGGGCTTAATGCTTACAACTGAATGTATGATTACTGAAATCCCAGAAGATAAACCTGCTATGCCTGATATGGGCGGTATGGGTGGCATGGGCGGTATGATGTAATTCATACTGATCATCCGATCTAAAAAATCCCCGCTACTTGCGGGGATTTTTTTATAACAATCCTAGTTAGAGTAAAACACTAATCAAGCTTTTTGGTGAGTTTAAGATTTACTTCAGGCATTTCTAGTTTTTCACCTTTATCACCACGAAGCTCAATAAAGTTTTCACCTACAAAGTAAATTCGATTGTCGCCCTCGGCATCAAGTTGAATCATTCCAGGTTGATCTGGCAAGAACTTAAAACTGCCTTTCACTTTATTTTCAGTGTTCGCAGGTTTACCTAAAAATTCTTGGCTGAGTTCATAGCTCTTATCAAGTTTGAGTTCAAGTTCAGTTTCAATCCCTTTGCAATCATGGCAAGGCAGAATTCCTTTATATTCACCCGCCCAATCAAGTGCATTTTCGGTGTTATCACCTGTGGCAATCGGACTTTCTGAGGCTGCGTCTGTATTGGCAATGACATTATTATCTGGTGGTGTCGCAGTTTCAGATTCATTGCTGGTTTTTGAACATGCCGTTAAGGTTGCACTGACCATACAGAGAGCGAGCATTAGTTTTTTCATGAGATTTATACACCGTATGTACCCAATATAATGCTAAGCGTGACTTTTATTGCTCAAGAAAAATAGCCTATTCCTGTTAACAATTGTGTGTTTGGTTAATACATCAAAACAGACATTTGATTTTTAAAATTCGTAAATAGTGAAATATTGGTGATTTACCTAAAAGTGAACGCTAAAGGACATTTATATATTAATTGGTGAATAACTAAACAATATAGGCTTTTATAATTATTTTGCGTTGTTAAACTCTGCGGCATAGAAAAAACTGTCGGTGCAAATTGTGTTTGAAAAAACAGCGGAAAAAAGTCTGAACTTAATGGGGTGGCAAATTGATAACCATTGGGATTTAAATATCGACCAATGTGTCATGATTGCAGCGCCACATACCAGTAATTGGGATGCACTTTATGCACGCCTTGCCCTGAAAGCTTTAGGGGTAAATGTTCGTATCACGATTAAAGACAGTTATATGAAATTCCCGTTTGGGCCTTTTGTACGTGCTATGGGCGGAATAGGTATTAATCGTCGTCCAAAACAAGATGGTGAAGCACGTCAAAGTATGGTTGAGCTCATGGCTGACTTATTTAAGCATCATCCCAAATTAGTCATGTTGGTAACCCCTGAAGGGACACGCGCCAAACAAGAGAAGTGGAAAACCGGTTTTTATCATGTTGCTATGCAAGCGGGTGTGCCGATTGCTTTAGCCTATATGGACTATGCGCAGAAAAAAACGGGTGTGGGTAAAATTGTTTATCCTACAGGCGATTATGAAAAAGATATGGCTGAAATCATGGATTTTTACGCGCAAATTCATGCCAAATTTCCTGAAAAATTCAGTGTCGATACACGCTATCACTAATCCAACAAACCAATAAAAAAGGACAGCATCGGCTGTCCTTTTTTATGTTTAGATTCTTCTGTTTAGATTTTTATGTTGATTTTAATCATTAAAGTCGGGATGAATACCGCCCAGATTTTGACATGCCGCCTTATAAATAATGTATTGCTGGTCAACCACATCGATGAGCGGAATACGAAATAACTTTTCGCCTTGCTTATAGCTATCGATATAAGACACGACTTTTTGTTTGCTTGATGCTAGTTTTTCTTCATGGAAAGTTGTAATCGAGCTATGAGTCATATGTGAACTTTCAATATTATTGCATTGAAAATGGGAGAGTAGTTTTTCAGCTTTTTTAATTTCGCTGGACGTGCCAAACATACAGCCGCTAAGCAGAGTCACACCTGCAAGCAGGATGAACTTTTTCATGGTTTTATTTTAAGCAAAATTATGAGGTGCAATATTCTATTAATTTTCGACAAAAAAATTAATAACTTTTTTACCATTTGGCTAATTTTTATTTAAATGTGAACTGTGTCATTGTTACAAGATGTGAATGTCTAACTGAAAAGGCTTTTTGTTAGAACAATTTGGACAAATATCTTTAGGTTTGGAGTCATCAGGTTAAGATACTCATCGTCACCAAGAAGCAGCCTGAAGAGAATAGAAGACCTAATACAATATGTTTAAATTGGCGTTCTGAAATGCGATAAAAAAGTTTGGCACCAAAAATCACTGGAAAAGCCATAATCACCAAAAGCACGGCTAAATAGGGCAGATGTTCACGATGGATGATTCCTTGTAATAGGTAGCTAATGAGTGTGACGAGCTGAATAGCTAAATTGAAATGTCGCAAAATATAGCGTTGTTCTGCTTTGGGTGTATTTTTCAGCATGAGCCATGCAGAGGGTAATGCACCACAAAAGCCTCCAAGACCACCCAAGATTCCAGCAATATATCCGATACTAGAATCCGCCCATTTCCCTGTCTTTTGGATGAATGAAAATTTTGGATTAAAAAATAAAATTGGGCACCAAAACATTAAAAAAGCGCCCAAAACTAATTTAAATGTATCCGGATTAATGCTGTCTAATAAATAGGTACCGAGTGGCACACCTAAAATTCCTGCAATTAAATAGGGATAAATGATTTTTCTATTGATTGGAATGCTTTTACGTTCTGATGATAATGAAATGAAGTGGCTATAAACTGAAGCGCAGACCACCAAGGGTGCGGCTATTTGAGGGGGGAGTATCCAAACCCAAAATGACATTGCGATAAGGGCGAATGCAAACCCTGTTAATCCTTGTACGAATCCCGCAAAGATGGCACCAAGAATAAAAATCAGCCAAGTCATTAAATTACAGCTTTGAAATACGTGGCGCTATTGTAGTGAATTTTTCTATATAAATGTGGCTGACTGAGCAAATGTAGCAAAATTGGATGTCAAATGATGAATAAAACATGAATGTTTAAATACAGCAGATGTACACAGACTTCCGATTGAATTCATTTCGATAAGTGAAAATGCTCTTCATCAAAGAGGAGTGCTACACATGCTTAAACAAGTTGCTTTGCTATCTGTAGTTGCAGTTACATTTACAGGGTGTGTCGTGGCGCCATTTGATGATGGCCGATACCATTCGAATCAATATGGCTATGCAAATCAATATGGTTATTCAGGTCAATATAGGGGGTCATACGGACAGCGCTATGACTCAAGTCAGCGTTATGACCGTTCATATGGTCGAGTGAATAGCCCGCAACATCGACCAAACTCACCACGACCGAATTCGAATAGCCGTCCAGACGATATATATAAACCAAATGCGCATAAACCGAATGTACAGAAACCTTCATCTCAGCATCCGTCAAATGTGCATCGTCCAAGCACAAAGCCTCAGACGCCAGCTAAATCCAATACAAGCAAGCCTCAGCTGCAAAAAACACAGCAACAACGTCCAAAAGTGACGCTCGTGGATAAAGTTAAAACCCCGGGTGGATTTAACAGCCAGCGTCCACTTCGACCACAGGTTTAATGATTTTCAAGTAATAAAAAAGGACGCATTGACGTCCTTTTTTGTGTGCATTTACATTAAGCCTTTTTATATAAGCCTGCACGCACCGTCCCAGCTTTGGTTTGTTTGATTTGCTGCCAACTGCTCGGGAGTTTTAACTGAGCAAGATCACGATCAGCTTCGATATAAATTAAACCATTGTCTGCAATGCACGGATCGACCAACTCAGCAAGTTCCTGCCATAAATCAAGACTATAAGGGGGATCTAAGAAAATCAGATCAAATTGGTCTTTCAAGTTAGGAATGGCTTGTTGTGCCGTCATGTTTTTAAGTTGTACGCGTTGTTTACTGACTCTTAAAAGTTCTAAATTGTCCATGAGGAATTTCGCTTGGGTGCGATCAGGTTCAATTAAAACAGCTTCTGCTGCACCACGCGAGAGTGCTTCAAATGACAAAGCACCTGAACCTGTACAGAGGTCGAGGACTTTGGCATTTTGAACATCCCACATGAGCCAGTTAAATAATGTCTCGCGGACACGGTCAGGTGTAGGGCGTAAACCGTCAATACTGGCAAAAGGTAATTGACGACGCTTCCATTCACCACCAATGATTCTTAATTGATTTTTCATGAATTATTCCTCATCGGTTGCATGTGCGGCACTGGCAGCACGAGGTGTTGTATTTGCACTATTCGGTTGT
Source organism: Acinetobacter sp. YH12094 (assembly GCF_013419295.1). Classification (NCBI taxonomy): domain Bacteria; kingdom Pseudomonadati; phylum Pseudomonadota; class Gammaproteobacteria; order Moraxellales; family Moraxellaceae; genus Acinetobacter; species Acinetobacter sp. YH12094. The sequence goes on along the minus strand of NZ_VPAK01000009.1, from coordinate 50,460 downwards.
TGAGTTGCACTATTGTTCTGCTGTGCAGTTGGGCTTGCATTTGGATCGGCAGATAAAATATTCGAGCCGCTTGGTAATTCACTCGGTTTTAGACCTGCAGTCATGAGACCACCGCTAATTTGATGGCCTGCAGGACGAATTGGATTCTTTTTACGTGTTAATAACCAGTAGTCAAACATTGGTTTAGCAATTTGAGCAGCAGAACCACCGTGACGACCATTTTCCCAAACGACGGCAATCGCAATTTCAGGTTTTTCCGCAGGGGCAAAACCAACAAATAAACCATGGTCAAGCTGACGTTCTGTCAATAAAGATTCGTTATAGCGTTTACCTTGGGCAATACTTTTAACCTGTGCGGTGCCTGTTTTACCTGCGATTTGATACATTGGGGTACGAATACCACGACCGGTCCCTGTTTGAACCACATCAATCATGGCATCACGCATTTTGATCCAATCATCTGGCTTACCATTAAATTGAATGCGACCATTCGGGGCGTTATGGACTTTGTGGACTTTAGCGCCTTTACTTTCACGCAAAACGTGAGGTGTAACATGAGAGCCTTGATTGGCGGTAATAGCAGTCGCCATCGCCAGTTGTAATGGTGTTGCTGTAAATGCACCTTGACCAATACTGACAGAAATGGTTTCACCTTTAAGCCAGTTGGACTTCCGTGTGCGGAGCTTCCATTCAGGATTTGGATATAGCCCCGTACTTTCACTTGGTAAATCTACACCGGTTTTTTCACCGAAACCAAACTGACGCATCCAAGTATTCATTTTTTCAATGCCCATGCGATAGGACAAGACATAGAAGTAGGTATCGCAGGAAATGACTTGAGCTTTGTGTAAATTAACTGAGCCATGACCAGTTTTTTTGTGGTCACGGAAACGATGGCTGTCACCCGGAAGCGTGAAATAGCCCGGATCTGAAATGGCAGTACTCCAGTCCACTAGACCATAATGAATACCACCTAGACCAAACATCGGTTTGATCGTTGAACCTGGAGGATAAGCCCCTTGCACAGCACGGTTATATAATGGCTGATCGAGGCTATCACGTAGTTCAGAATAATCTTTGCTGCTAATGCCAGTAACAAATAAATTGGGGTTAAAACTAGGACTGGACACAAGAGCAAGAATTTCCCCAGTACGTGGGTCAATCGCCACAATTGCACCACGTCGATCTGCAAGCTGCTCTGAAGCGACCATTTGCAGTCCATAATCTAGGGATAAATATAAGTCATTACCACGAATCGGATCTTTACGACCTAGATGTCGTAACACATTACCAAAGGCATCGGCTTCAACCGACTCATTTCCTGGCATACCATGTAAAAGTTCTTCGTATGATTTTTCAACGCCAATTTTACCGATCAGGTTTGAGCCAGCGTATAAATCTTTATCAATCGTTTTTAGTTCTTTGTCATTAATACGACCTACGTAGCCAATCACATGGGCAAACAGTTCACCATGTGGATAGTAGCGAGTCATTTGGGTCTCTATATTGACACCTGGGAATTGATATTTCACCTCACTAAAACGGGCGATATCATTTTCATTTAAATTCAGTTTAATCGAAACGCGTTCAGTCTTTTTAGAGGTTTTAATCCGACTTTTGAAACGTTCGATGTCTTCATCAGTCAGTTCTAACAGAGGCGTTAGGCGCTCTACCGTATCATCAATGTCTTCAACATCCGCACGGCTCATGGTTGCCGAGAAAACCGGATAATTATCCGCTAATAACACACCATTACGGTCATAGATATAACCACGAGAAGGTGCAAGTGGTTGCAATCGAATTCGGTTTTGATCGGCAGCAGTCGAAAAGGTCTCATAACTTTTGATTTGCAAATATGCATATCGTGCCACAAGCAACAGCATAAAGAAGGAGACAATCCCTATCGAAATCACCACGCGATTACGATAAATCCGCTTTTCTTGCTGGACATTTTTTAAAGGATAATGCTGCTTCATACGCGATCGACTTAAAGACTGAGAGCTAAAATAACGGAAGAGGCATATTCTAGCGCAACTGACATTTTTTTGATAAATAAAAACGACTCTGCTGTGATTGCAGTCTATATTTTGACTTTGCAGACATGAAAAATATGGGGCTTTGTGTATAACAGTTCATATTATTCTGCTAAAGTCGAAACGTATAAAAAAGGAATATTCCAAAAAATAATACTAAGGAAGTTTGTGAAAACAATGAATAAATTATATCCATTGCTTGCATTTATGATGCTCGGAAGCATCGCACATGCCAATGACAATTCATTTTTACCTGAGGCAAAGTTAACAGGTAAGGGTTATCAACCATGGAATGTTGGAGCAGGTTTTACTCAAAAAATTATTCACGTGAATGGTGAGTGGGTAAACCCATATGGCATTGCCTATGCAAAAGCTGGTGTTTTCTTGAACGATGATAAAACACCTGGTGGGCAAGTCGGCTTTCGTTACCCAGTTCATTTCACTGGCAAAGATAAAAATGGTTATTATATCGGAGCTTATGCGGGCCACATCGACTCCAAGAAAGTAGATGGTGAAGATGAAGCGCGTTTAGGTGGTGGTATCGATCTTGCTTATGTGATGTTGAGTGCCGAGCGTATTAGTACGTTTAGTGTAGGCTTGGGTGCGGGTGAAAAATTAGAAGACAAATCAGGTAATGTGATTGTGGAAACCGAACCGAGACTACAAATCTCATATACTTTAAGTTTCGGTTTGTAGTGAAAATAATCAACTTTATTTTATAACCGCACTCACTGAATAAAATTAAATATGGAAGTTATGCATGCTTGAGTACGTTAACGAATTGTGGCAAACCTTTTTGCAACGTCCCGATTTTTGGGCTGTGCTGAGTATTATCCCCGTTACCGCATTCGTTACCTGGGCACACGTTTGGATGGCACTGAAAATGGTGTTTTACCCGATTAATTTCTGGGGATTCCATTTAGGTCCATTACCCGTGGGATGGCAGGGGATTGTGCCAAGAAAAGCTGGACGTATTTCTGGCATTATTACGGATAACACATTGTCTAAATTGGGTTCCTTGCGCGAGTTTTTGGATGCAATGGATCCTGAGGATATGGCGCGCATCATTGGTGAACAAGTTGGCTTTGAACTTGAACATTTGATTGATGAAGTCATGCTAGACCGAAATGCGGTGCTTTGGGAAAACTTACCGTATTCGATTAAACGCCGTATTTATGCCCAAGCACATAAACAGCTGCCAAATACCTTAAAAGAACTCGTGACCGAACTGACCATGAACGTAGAGTCACTTGTTGACATGCGTGAAATGGTGGTGAGTCAAATGGAAGCGGATCGTCTCTTGATGGTGCGGATGTTCCTTAAAGTTGGCCAAAAAGAAATCAACTTTATTTGGCATATCAGTGCCTTGATTGGGATGTTCTTTGGTATCTTCCAAATGATCGTTTGGTTTGTGGTGCCTTGGCATTGGACGGTTCCATTTTGGGCAGCAATCTGGGGATTTTTGACCAACTGGATTGCCATCTGGATGGTATTTAATCCCATTGAGCCGCACCCCGTAAAGTATTTGCAATTGTTTGAATTAACTAAAGATCGTAAATTCCCTTGGATTAAACCTGTGATTCCACGTATTGGAACGTACAATGTTCAAGGGGCGTTTATGAAACGCCAAGAAGAAGTTTCGGATGTATTCGCAAGTGTAGTCACAGAAGACCTAATTACGTTAAAATCCATCATGACCGAAATGATGTATGGCGGGAAGAAAGATAAGACCCGTCGCATTGTGAAACGTCATATTAATGAAATTATGGAATCTCCACTGGTTCGTACCTCATTACAGTTGTCTTTAGGTCCAAAAGAGTACGCAAAACTCAAGACAGACTTGATCGATCGCTCAATTGAAATTACGATGGTGCCTGTATGCGACCCTGCGTTTAATGCGAGCCGTGCACAGAAAATCTTTCAAATGTTTAGAGACCGTATTCGTGAGCTAACACCGAAAGAATTTCAAAATCTATTACGTCCTGCATTTCAGGAAGACGAATGGATTTTAATTGTCTTGGGTGGTGTAACCGGTTTTATCGCGGGTACAATACATTTGTTTGTGGCTTTCTTATAATTAGATGCTGGAAGATGATCTGAATCTTGGGTTTAGATCACTACATAGCGTCATATACAATGTTTAAAATGAGGATGTTTTTTTATGCGCATTATATTACTCGGACCACCTGGAGCAGGTAAAGGGACACAAGCTCAGTTGATCTGTAAGCGCTACGATATCCCACAAATTTCAACCGGTGATATGCTCCGTGCTGCGATTCGTGAAGGTACTGAATTAGGTCTACAAGCTAAAAGCGTCATGGACAATGGCGGCCTTGTATCTGATGAGCTTATTATTGGTCTTGTAAAAGAACGCATTGCTCAACCTGACTGTGTCAACGGCTGCATTTTCGACGGTTTCCCGCGTACGATTCCACAAGCTGAAGCGCTTGAAAACGAAGGAATCAGCATCGATCACGTAATTGAAATCGATGTACCTGACGAAGAAATCGTTCAACGTTTATCTGGTCGTCGTCAACACCCAGCATCTGGTCGTGTATATCACACCGTTTACAACCCACCAAAAGTGGAAGGTAAAGATGACGAAACTGGTGAAGACCTTGTTCAACGTCCGGATGACCAAGAAGCAACAATTCGTAAGCGTTTAGGTTCTTACCACGCTGAAACTGAGCAATTGGTTGGTTTCTACCAAGGTCGTGCAGCTTCTGGAGAAAACGCACCAACTTATGACAAATTAAATGGTCTTCGTCCAATCGATCAAGTTCAAACTGATTTGTTCGCGATTTTAGATCAGTCTAAATAATTCAGTTTTTTTGAATTTTTGACAATCAAAGAGTCCTACTGCATAGTGGGGCTCTTTTTTATGTGGCTTTTAGGGCGAATCTGTTATGAAATTTGCTTTGGTTATAATGGTCATCATCGCTGTAGCGGTGTTATTGGGCTTATTATTTGTCAGCTTTAAAATGTTGCGTAAAGTGCAAGTGGAAGAAGTAGAGCAAGCTAAACTGAACCCGAAGCAATATCGCTTACATCCAAAGCTGCAGCAAGAGCTTAATAAAAAACACAAAAAACAAGATAAAAATTAAGCATCGACTCGATAAATTAATTCTTACAAATTTCATCAACTCCCAAATTGAAGAGATTAATCATCAATTTGGGTAGTTTTAATCGGTCTTAATGCGCCAAAGTCAAAACGGTCAGGCCAATTACATACATCAGACACGATACATTCATGACATTTGGGTTTGCGGGCAATGCAGCAATAGCGTCCATGTAAAATCAGCCAATGATGTGAATCAACAATAAACTCTTTGGGGATGACTTTGACGAGTCGGTGTTCGACTTCCAAAACATTTTTGCCGACAGCCAATCCTGTACGATTACCTAAACGAAAAATATGCGTATCAACGGCCATGGTTGGTTGTCCAAAAGCAGTATTCAGCACCACATTTGCAGTTTTACGACCGACACCGGGTAAGGCTTCCAAATCTGCACGATTATTCGGAACGATGCTGTTGTGCTTCTCAATGAGCATCTTGCAGGCTTTAATGACATTTTCCGCTTTTGAGTTATACAGGCCAATGGTCTTGATATATTCCTTCAGTCCGTCAACACCTAACGCATAAATAGCTTCAGGAGTATTTGCTACTGGAAAAAGTTTATCTGTGGCTTTGTTGACACTGACATCTGTGGCCTGAGCAGATAGGGTAACAGCCACTAAAAGTTCAAATGGACTACTATAATTGAGTTCAGTTTTCGGGTTGGGGCGTTGCTCACGTAAGCGTTCAAAAAAAGTTTGAATTTGCTTCTTAGTCATGTTTTTAACAGCCATGATTAAGCCCCTTGCAGTTGTGTTAGTTGTAGCGTGAGCGTATGGAGTAATTCACGTTTTTTTGCATCGTCTCGAACACTCAGTTGTTTTTCTAACTTTTTGATTTGTGTTCGAATTTTTGCAAGTTCAATGGTGGTTTTTGCATCGAGTTGAACGACTGGCGTAGCAGGTTTTTCCACGACTTCAATGACCGGTACTGAGTCTGTCTGGGTCGAAAATTGGGCAAAAAGTTCCGTATCAATTTCAGCACGTACGACTGGGCCTTTACGATGAATTCTGCGCTTTTCCTCACGTTGAATATGTGCATAGTAGCGGCGACGTAAATCATTCTGTTCTGCGATTCGAACGACTTCAGATGGCACTTGATCAAGCTCTTCGACAAGGTCGATACAATCCACTGGACAAGGTGGAATGCAGAGTTCGCAGCCCGTACATAAATCCGTCAAGACGGTATGCATCAATTTGCCTGAGCCAATAATGGCATCAACAGGGCAGGCACTAATACATTTGGTACAACCAATACATTCATCCTCACGAATCACAGCTTTAACCCGTTGCGGGCGTCCATCACTTTGGATTGGCCAAATGCTGGCTTCTGCTGTTAAGTGTGGACGATTTAATAACGCTGCTAGTGAATCTGCCACAGGTTGACCACCGGGTATACATTTATTGGCTTCTTCTCCTTCACTGATGGCTTTGGCATAGGGTAAGCAGCCGTCTCGGTGTCCACAAAGTCCACATTGAGTTTGTGGCAATAGGGCATCAATTTGTTGGATGAGGGAAATTTCAGAAGTCATGGGTAGTCGCGAGTACAAATGAAGGCAGAGAAAAACCAAAGAGGACGTTGAATTCTAGCATGTTTCAGTATGAATTGCTGTGCGCAAAAATGGGTCTATAGATGCATCATAAATGAGCAAAATAATTCATTAAAATATTCCTAAAAGTAATAGTATTTATAACTAAAATAACTGATTAATCAATTTAAATCGCTGTTCTATAAAGAATTTAAAGATTTTTTAAAAAAACTATTGCTGATTAGTTACAAAAGATATTTAATATTTTGCGCCAAAATATATCTTTGATCAAAATTGTGATCAATTTTGATCCATACATCTGCTGAGGATTAAGTGTTGAAATATAACAGCCTTAACGACTTCCTAGACTACGTTAAAACACGTGATGAACATCAACCTGAATTTCTTCAAGCTGTTGAAGAAGTGATGACGAGCCTTTGGCCATTCATCGAAAAGAACCCACAATATGCTGACTACGGTTTGCTAGAACGTCTTGTTGAGCCTGAGCGTGCAATTCAGTTCCGTGTTTCATGGGTAGATGACAAAGGTCAAACTCAAGTTAACCGTGCTTTCCGTGTTCAATACAACTCAGCAATTGGTCCATTCAAAGGTGGTATGCGTTTCCACCCATCAGTGAACCTTTCAATTCTTAAATTCTTAGGTTTTGAACAAACTTTCAAAAATGCCTTAACTACACTTCCTATGGGTGGTGGTAAAGGTGGTTCAGATTTTGACCCTAAAGGTAAATCTGAAGGCGAAATTATGCGTTTCTGTCAAGCATTAATGATCGAATTATACCGTCATCTTGGTTCTAACACTGACATCCCTGCGGGCGACATCGGTGTAGGTGGCCGTGAAGTGGGCTACATGGCTGGTATGATGAAAAAATTAAGCAACGACACAGCATGTGTGTTCACTGGTAAAGGTTTAACTTTCGGTGGTTCACTTGCACGTCCTGAAGCAACTGGTTACGGTACTGTGTATTTCGCTGAGGAAATGCTGAAAACTCGTGGCGACAGCTTTAAAGATAAAGTTGTAACGATTTCGGGTTCTGGTAACGTTGCACAATACGCTGCTGAAAAAGCAATGTACTTGGGTGCGAAAGTGGTTTCACTTTCAGACTCAGCAGGTACTGTATACGTAAAAGACGGTTTCACAACTGAACTTCTTGCTGAAGTAATGGAATTGAAAAACGTTAAGCGTGGCCGTATTTCTGAATTTGCATCTAAGCACGGTTTTGAATATTTAGAAGGTCAACGCCCTTGGTCAATCAAATGTGATATCGCGCTGCCATGTGCAACTCAAAATGAATTAGATGAAGCTGATGCCGAAGCTCTTCTTGCTAATGGCGTAATCTGTGTTGCTGAAGGCGCAAACATGCCATCTACTTTGGCTGCAGTTGAGAAATTCGTTGAAGCGAAAATTCTTTATGCACCAGGTAAAGCATCTAATGCGGGTGGTGTTGCAACTTCTGGTCTTGAAATGTCTCAAAACGCAATTCGTTTGGGTTGGACTTTCGAAGAAGTTGACGAGCGTCTACACGCGATCATGAAAGAAATTCACCGCAACTGCGTGAAATACGGTACTGAAGAAGATGGTACTGTGAACTATGTAAACGGTGCGAACATTGCAGGCTTCGTAAAAGTTGCTGACGCAATGCTTGCTCAAGGCGTTTACTAAGTTCTCCGTTAGTTTAACTGAAAACCGAGGCTCAAGCCTCGGTTTTTTTATGGCTGAATGGTTTGGAATATATTGGATTGTTAATTAGTGCTCATCAGGGTAAGTTGGATTTCGCTATCCATAACGTTGAAGTGAAAATTTAAGGGTTGGCTGAGCAAACGTTTAATATGAAGCTCTTGCTGATGTAATTGTGGGTAGAACTTCATTGTACTCCCTACATCATAATTGCGGCCAATGTGATTACAGCTGCTAAAAAATGTCACAGGGGTATTGTTGAATGTGAGTGTGGTTTGGGAGGTTAGAGCGTTATTCTCTACGAGAACCCACGTCTTTTGAGTTAATTGTTCTGCTTCAAAATCGTGTCAATGGGTAATTCGCTGTATGCTTAAAAATATCTGTCCGTTGATTGCGATTCGTCAGGATGAATTCAGTAATTTGCAAGAAGGAGCTTTAGATTAACATCGCTAAAGCGTTGGCTGAACAGTACATCGTGATTTCAATACTATGCATATCCAATCAGCGTTTGCGGTTGTGTAGATATAAAAAAACCGAGGCGATGACCTCGGTTTTTTATCGGCTGTAACTTACAAGGTACCTTTTACGGCTTCACGTTCGACTGACATATCAAAAATATAGGCATATTTTGATTGGTCAGCAGCAGGGTTTTTACGTTCAAAACGTTTTACGCGAATAATTTGGCGTTCTGCAGGAGTGTGCTTAAAGCCTTCAATTTGATCGTAAAATAAGGTCCAGTCTTTATCAACTTGTGTTTTTAGGCCTTTTTCATCGTACTTCACTTCACGTACTTGCAAACAAGTTTGTGGAGCAACGCCTGTACATTGTTTCGTTTCAGGACTGACTTCTAGGAAAATCGTTTCGCCTTGTGAGTTATATTGGGTTTCAGGTGTTAATTTTCCAGTGAACACCAGTTTCTCACCTGTTGCAGAGATAATGGTTAACGTTGGATTTTGTGGATCTGTGGTATTTAAAACAAAAGGTGCTTTACGGTCACTAAAGAGTGAAGATGCAAGTCCTTCTTGTTTCATCGCATTATCAGGACACGCCATCATGGTAGATGCAATGTTGCCTGTTACAAGTGTATTGTGTTCAACTTTCCATTGGGTTGACATGCTGTTACAGCTGGTTGAAATACCCAAAGTGCCATTTTCTAGAAAATTTAAAACTAAAGGTTTTGGTGCATTTTCAGTGGTGGTGCTCCATTGATATGAAGCTAAAGTTTTATCAGCATTTTGTTGTTGTAATACGCTCACGGCTAAATCTCCAGCTTTTTGGATATCGCTTGATTGACATGCTGCAAGGGCTAAAGGGAAGAGGGCGATTGCTAAATATTTTAATTTCATTACGCTAACTGTTCTAAGTGAATTTCAGCCTGTAGCATAACCCATTCATTTTAAAAAAATATGAATACATTCAGCTCAAATAAGTAGCAAAATGTATCCATAAATAATAATTTGTTAACTTATTAATATAGATTATGAATAAGTCAATCTATCTCATTTTTCCACGTTTAATCAAAACGATAAATATCCATACCCAGTGAACCCATACTAAAACTACTGTGAACAATAGAGAAGCGGGGGCCTGCACCCATCGCGAAGAAGATAGGTGCAAAATGTTCAATGGTCGGATGGTTGCGTTGTACAAACGGAATATTTTGCCAATCGAGAACTGCATCAAAATCTTGATGAGTGAGCTTATTGACCACAAAATTACGGAATGTAGACGCCCATTCAGGCACGGCTGCTGCACGTCCATCCCAAGCCAATTCACGTAAGTTATGAGTAATACTGCCCGATCCAATCAACAGGATTTGCTTGTCACGTAAAGGTGCAAGCGTTTGTCCAATTTTATAGATCTCTTGCGCAGACATGGTCATCGGCAGTGATATTTCAATTACAGGAATGTCGGCATCAGGATACATATGCAATAACGGCATCCAAACGCCATGATCGCGTGGACGGGTGCTGTTGGCATGTGCAGATAATCCTGCATTGGCAAGCAAATGAAGGATTTCTTCAGCAAGCGCTGGGTTACCCGGTGCTGGATAACGAATATCATAAAGTTCCGCAGGGAAACCACGGAAGTCATGCCAAGTTTCAGGACGGGCACTGGTACTTACTTCTAGTGCGTTACTTTCCCAATGTGCTGACATGATAACAATGGCTTCAGGTTTTGGAAGATTCAGGCTTAAACGTTCCAACGCAGGACCGACTTGCTCAGGATTGATGGCAAGCATAGGTGAGCCATGGGAAATAAATAAACCTGGAAGTGTTTGTAAATTCATCGCGGTCGCCGTTGGTTGTTTAAAGGAATATGATGATCATGCACTAAATTATTCAGCGTAACAATTCGGATAATTTCAACGGTTTGTTTCATTGTTGCAACGCTGTAATTGCTGTATACGCTGGATGTCATTTCGGATTAACCCGCACGATGGTAAGGGTGATTATGGTTAATACTCATTGCACGGTATAGCTGTTCGATGAGCATGACACGAACCATTGGATGCGGCAAAGTTAGTTTAGACAAAGACCAATGCCATGCTGCAGCTTTACGTACTGCTTCAGAATGTCCATCTGGCCCACCAATGGCTAAAACCACATCATTGCCTTCAAGCATCCAACCTTTCATGGTTTCAGCTAGTTTTTCCGTACTGAACTCTCGACCACCGACTTCTAAGGCGATCAGCACTTCATTCGATTTCATGGCATTTAAAATGCTGTCACCTTCAATTTGACGGTATTTTAAAATGTCGGCTTCTGAGTCGTTCTTGCCACGTTTAGCCATAGGCAGTTCAATGATCTGCGTTTGAACAAATGGCTGAATACGTTTGAAATAATCTTCAAAACCCGTCAGAACCCATGCTGGCATTTTTTGACCGATTGTCAGAATACGAATTTTCATACAGCGCCTGAAAGTATACAAAAGAGCATTATAACGGTTCGCTTGCGCTTTGTATGTTCAGACACAATTTGCAATTGAAATCGTGTTCTGCTTGCTGTTTAAATACGCAGCATAAACAGATTTGATCAAAGATGAAAATTGGAATAATAACAATGAAAAAAACATGGCAGGACGGTAAATTATTTTTGCTCAAGCAAGCAGCAATGCTTTCAATTTTTGCATTGTGTTCATTTGCGGCGTATGCCAACAATATTAGAACGGCTGAACCAGATAATTTAAAAGTCTATTTAGAACAAATTATTGGTAATGAAGCTGAATATCGTAACTATAAGAACATTCAAGAGTTAAACCGGGTGTCTGCTTGGATTCGTGAGCAGATGCGTTTATTTGGTGTGAATTGTCGTTTTCAAACCTATACCGTAAACAGCCAGCCATACCGTAATGTGGTCTGTCCCTTAAATGCAGGGCATAGCAACCGAGTGATCGTTGGTGCGCACTACGATGTATTTGAGGAGCAGCATGGCGCCGATGATAATGCTTCTGGCGTTGCAGGTGTACTCGAAGCTGCTCGGATTCTTTCGGCTGAAAAAGCGCGTTTAAAACAAAATATTGAGTTTGTATTTTATACCCTCGAAGAACCGCCATATTTTAGAACAGAGTCGATGGGCAGTTTTATCCATGCAAAATCGGTAGCAAAGGAAAAGGATAAAATTTCAGGTGTGTATATTCTGGAAATGATTGGTTATTTTGATCCCAAAGTCACTCAAGATTATCCAGTTGGACTGAAATGGATTTATCCATCTCATACGAATTTTATTGCATCGGTGGGGAATATTCAGTCTCGTGACTTAACCTCATCGTATTGTGCGGCGATGGAGTCTTTGAAGCAACTACAATGTGAACGCTTGATTTCACCGTCATTTATTCAGGGTGTGGATTTTTCAGACCATATGAATTATTGGCAATTTGATATGCCGGCGATGATGATCACCGATACTGCATTTTATCGTAATAAGCACTATCACACCGAGCAAGATACTATGGATAAATTAAACTTAGACAAGATGGCTCAAGTGATCGATGGTTTAGTGAAAACCATTTTAAATTTGAAATAGCATGTCTTTAAACACATGACATAAAAAACGCAGCCCCGAAAGCCTGTGGACTGCGATAAAAGGTCATCTACCTGGAGATGTAGATGACCATCTTGTTCCAATGATCATCACGCTTTTAGACGTGATTGGAACCAATAAAGAAACATACAGCGCGTATATCTCTCTACTATATATGTGGGATAGAGGGCGATATTTCAAGTAATAGCATTCAAATTTTGTAAGACTTTCTTATTGGCTATTCTTGATCTTGATGTCGAATTAGAAATAGTAATCCAATCAAAAGTTGTAGCTGTTTTCTTGAGTCTTATCATAGCGAAGGATTTGAATGAAATTTTTCGAATATTTAGTTGAAAGCATGAATAAAAAAAGCCCTGTCGAAACAGGGCTTTTTTCTTTTATTGCGAGTTGCTAGCGCTTAGTGACGAGCAGCTTTGCCACCTTCAGTTGCTTTGACAATCGGTGTCTTTGCAAGAGGTTTAGGCATATCAACCAAGGCTAGTGGTAAAATCTCATCAATCGATTTCACTGGTTTAATTTCTAGACCTTCTTTGACATTGTCTGGAATCTCAGTCAAGTCACGAACGTTATCTTGTGGGATAAAGACAAGCTTGATGCCACCACGGTGAGCAGCGAGAAGTTTCTCTTTTAAACCACCAATGCGCATTGCACGGCCACCAAGACTGGTTTCACCGGTCATCGCAATATCTGGACGAATCGCAATGCCTGTAAACGCTGAAACAAGTGCGGTAGTTAGGGCTAGACCAGCAGATGGGCCATCTTTCGGTGTTGCACCTTCTGGTAAATGCACGTGTACATCAGTTTCTTCAAAGCGAATCGCTTCAATACCTAGTTCATCTGCACGGGTACGTACAACAGTCATCGCTGCTGTGATCGATTCTTTCATAACATCGCCAAGAGAACCAGTGGTAATGAACTTGCCTTTACCTTTCACTGCTGCAACTTCAATCGTCAGTAGTTCACCACCAACAGATGTCCAAGCCAAGCCGTTTACACGACCCACTTCAGCTTCTTCTTCGGCCATACCGAAGTCGAATTTGTGTGGACCTAAGTAGTCAGGAAGATTTTTCGAATTCACTTCAATTTGAAGATTTTTCGCTTTCTTGCTCACCGCTTCTTTTACCACTTTACGCGCAATTTTCGACACTTCACGCTCTAAGCTACGGACACCGGCTTCACGTGTATAACGTTGTACGATATCGCGAATGGCTTCTTCGTGAACGGTTAATTCTTTTGCGCGTAGACCATTATTCTTGATGGCTTTTGGAACAAGGTAACGTTCAGCAATATTCACTTTTTCATCTTCGGTGTAACCCGGTAGACGAATCACTTCCATACGGTCAAGCAAAGCTTCTGGAATATTCATGCTGTTTGCAGTACAGATGAACATCACTTCAGAAAGGTCTAGATCAAGATCTAAGTAGTGATCATTGAACTTGCTGTTTTGTGATGGATCTAGGACTTCAAGCAATGCTGAAGCAGGGTCGCCACGATAGTCTTGCGCCATTTTGTCAATTTCATCGAGTAAGAACAGTGGGTTCTTTACTCCAACTTTAGTCAAAGACTGCACAATTTTACCCGGCATCGCACCGATATATGTACGACGGTGACCACGGATTTCAGCTTCGTCGCGCACGCCGCCAAGCGCCATACGGACAAATTCACGACCAGTTGCTTTGGCAACAGATTCACCGAGTGAAGTTTTACCTACACCTGGAGGACCAACTAAGCACAGGATTGGGCCACGAAGCTTTTTCACACGTGATTGAACAGCAAGGTATTCCACGATGCGGTCTTTCACGTCGTCTAAACCATAGTGATCGGCATCAAGAATATCTTGAGCTTTCGCAAGGTTAATGCTGACTTTGCTGGCTTTGTTCCAAGGCGTATCTAAAATAACTTCTAGATAGTTACGCACGACAGCAGCTTCGCTCGAAGCAGGTTGCATTGCTTTTAGCTTACGGAACTCATTTTCAGCTTTCTTGCGTACATGTTCAGGTAAATCGGCTTCAGCTAGACGTTTTTCAATTTCTGCAACGTCATCCTCACCACCGCCATTCATGTCAGAAAGTTCGCGTTGAATGACCTTCATTTTTTCATTTAAGAAGTATTCACGCTGATTCTTTTCCATTTGGCGTTTTACAGAATCATGTAAGGTTTGCTCAATTTGCTGTTCTTCTGACTGTTGTAATAAATACGTCATGAGCTCAGCTAAATGTGCTTCAAATTCATCATGCTCTAAGAATTTTTGCTTTACATCAATATTCAAAGGCACGCGTGTTGCTATGAAGAATAATAATTGTAGCAAATCATCAATTTTATTGGCTGCTGCAATCAATTCACGTGCGTTACGCAATTTTGCTTCTGCATATTGAGCAAATAAGGTGCGTAATTCTTCCACACGATTATTCTGAGTTTCTGAGTCAACAGAAACCGTCATTGGGCTTAATGAATGCTCGGCAGTCAGGTAATCATCGGTATCGATAATTTTTTCTAACTTGGCACGATATAAGCCTTCAATCAGTACTTTTATACAGTTTTCATCATTCTCATGATTCACAACTTGCACAATCTTCGCGACAGTACCGTATTGATATAAATTGTCGTGATCAATTTCTTCTGTAAGCGAATCTTTTTGTGCAACTACGAATACAAGATTGTCACTGTCACGTGCGACATTGACTGCATTGATCGACTTTTCACGACCCACAAACAGTGCAATTTGCATGTGAGGATATACAACCACATCTCGTAGCGCTAAGAGCGGTAATACGCTCGGAATTGTAGTTTCCAAGCTTTCTTCATTCATAATAATCTCAGACATGGGCACTCCTAATGAGTGACAACGGTGTTGCCATGTTTTTTATAGTGATGTGTATTTTTTAAATTACAAGGGTCATGCCAATTAAAATGTGTAAAAAATGACTAAATATGTGATTTTTAAGTGTAACTCAGTGTCAAAAATATCAAATTAACGCTTAAAACGTAAAAAATGGGAGGGGGTTAAAAGTGCATCTAAAGGCTGATCCCATGATTCTCTTTTTAGTGTTTCATTGATTAATTGAAAGTCATGTGCAAGACCTAGTCGGTAGGGCTTTGTTGGTGCAGTCGCGAGGGTTTTATCGTAAAAACCTCCACCCATCCCAATGCGCGTGCCGAAGTGATCACAAGCAAGTAAAGGTAAAATAAGTAGATCTAAATGGGCGACATGTTGACCACGACTGGCCATCGGTTCTTTCATGCCCAGTGGGTGATGGGAAAATCGTTGGTTGCAATATTGGTTGCGTGTAATTTCGACCCACACCAATTGTTGATTCATGTTGCAAATCATGGGTAAATACACGTGTTTTTGATGCGCAAAACAGTAGTGGATGATCTTTTGAGTGTGAATTTCACCGAATGCATGTAAATACACGCCTATATGCTGACTGCGCTGAAAATGACTGAGTCTGACTAAACGCTGTAGGACTTGTTGTTCAGCTTGTCGTTGGGTCCATAGGTTTAGGCTACGACGCTGCTTGCGGAGTTGTTTACGAAGGCTGGTGGTGCTGAAAGTCATGATTCATTTCAAAGTAGCACAAAATTCTCAAAGGCATTTTAACGCGTTCAAGCTTAAAAGTCCGAAGAAATAGATTTTATCTTTTTTATATAAAGCGTTCCTTAAAACACTAGTCGGCTTAAGGAACGCGGACTTATTTAAGGCTTTTTAATACCAAGAATTTGGACGTCAACACGACGATCTGCTTGTAAGCAAGCTTTTAAGGTATTTCGATCTTGAACATCAAAACAACTATTGGTTACAGGCTGAGTTTCACCTGCTGAAGCGAAACTTAATTTGTCAGCAGCAATCCCTTGGTTCATTAAGTAATTTTTGACAGTTAGTGCACGTTGCAATGCAAGTTGCTGATTATATTTTTCACTGCCTAAACGGTCGGTATGTCCGGTAAGCTTAATCATATCAATACGTGCATATTGGTTATTAAGTTTAGTTGCTAGTTCATTCAAACTTGATTTACCTGCAGGAAGTAAATCGGTTAATTTGCCACCATTAAATTTAAATAAAGAATCGGCAGCTAAGTTTATATTATCTAAAATCGGTTCAATTGGTTTTATCACATTTTTTAGAGCATTTTCTCTAATCGAGCAATTATTAATCGTAGTGCCATCATTATTTAATATAATGGTTTTTCCGTTATTATCAACTGTAAGAAATAAGTTATTCAAAAGTGACTTTTCGTTTACATAATAGCTAACTGAATAATTTTCACAATGATTTGTACAATTTTTCACCTTAAATTGGTATTCACCTTCTTTTAAATAAAAATCAGCAGAATTATTAATATAAAAATCACCGGCTTTAAAGTCATCTATATAGAGCTTAGTTGCACATTTTTGGTTCTTAGCTTAATCATCTGCGCATAATTTTTCATCACGTTGAACATGTATTTTATATGCATCAATCATATTGTTTTGAAACAATAAATTATCTGGTTTTGCATATTTATTTACGCCAGGAAAAGTTGAACATGCGACAACTGAGCGTCCACAAGTTGAAGTGACTGTGACACCGAATGGTGACATCGTACAGACTTACCCTGATGACACCGATCCATCCACAATTACGCCTGACCAAATTACGGTTAAAGATCCAAATGGCAAAGACATCGTGGTTGAGTTTGGTACACCTGAGACTCAACCAGACGGTTCAATTACGGTAACGGGTAAAGTGCCAGAGGACGTTGAAGGCAAAGTTACGGTTAATGTACCAGAAGGTTCATATGAAGACACTTCGGGTAACCTGGGTCTACCAGGTACAGGCAACGAAAACATCAATATGGTTCCGCTTGTAGCAGAAGTGACGATTACACCAGATGGTAAGATCACTGTGACTTATCCTGATGATGTTGATCCATCGACAATTACAGAAGATAAAATCATTGTTGAAGGTCCAAATGCTCCAATCGAAGTACCATTTACGCCGCCAGTGGAACAACCAGATGGCTCATATGTGTGACTGGTGAAGTACCTCCGGGTGTTGATGGTGACATTACAGTAACTGTCCCAACAGAAAGCTATGAAGATAAATCAGGTAATCCGGGTGAGGAAGTAGATAAAACTGTCCCAGTGGACAATATCGCTCCTGAAGTTGAAACAACCCAAGTGGTTACGACAGAAGATCAAAGTGTGACATTAACATGGGCGCATTTTGGTATTTCAGATGCAAATACAGCAAATGATCAGCTTGTTATTACGGTAACAAATCTGCCAAAAGACGGTGTATTGACAATCGTAGATGCTGCTGGGAATAAAACACCAATCATCGTGGGTCAAACACTATCTTATGCTGATATTAATGCCGGAAAAGTTGTATTTGCGCCAGATTTTAACGAAGCTTCAGTAACTGACGGCGGAGTATATGCAGGCCTAGAATTTAATGTTTCTGATGGTAAACATGTGACTTCAGGTGAATTGGAAATTGTTGTTGATGCAGTGGCAGATAAGCCTTCTTTAACATTAGATTTATTAGATTGGAGCCCAACGGCAGTTAATTTAAATATTCAAACTTGGAATAATCTTAAAACTGTTACTGTTGATGGAAAATCTTATAATTTATTGCAAGGTAATGGTAATGGCATGCCAGCAGATACCTTGAGAACGGTTTTTGAATACTTAACCAGTTCGAAAAATACAACTCTTCCACCTGCAAGCACTAGTGAAACTACAAGTTTGGTTGATTCAAGTGTAGCAACCTATGAAGACGTTGCAATTACAGGTTATGTGTATTTGGAAGCTGGGCATACTTATAGCTATAAAGGTAAAGCAGATGATAGTGGTATGTTGATTATTGGAAACCAAGATCCTGTATTTGTGAGTTGGGGAGGCTTGAGCCAATCGGTAGACCTTAGCTTTACCGCTAAAGAGTCAGGGTTCTATACCTTTGATTTCTACATGCATAACCAAGCAGGTCAGGGTAATTATGATTTCCAATTAATCGATCAGTCACATGGTGATAAGATAAGTTATTATCCTAGTCTTGATGCTGCTGTATCAGATCTGAATAATTTTTATCAACAGACTAATCCTTCTGTGGAATGGCAAGTATCTGACTTGATTCAAGGAAGTAGTACCGATAAAGATCAAAATGGTTTCCATAGACCATATTTCAACCTAAGTGGTGAAGTTGGACAGGATATTTCTCTTGGTCTACTTAATACTAGTTTGAATGATCTCGATAGTTCTGAAAGCTTAACACTGAATTTCTCTGGTTTAGTTGAAGGTATGAAAATTTATGGTATTACAGAGGACGGAACTCGAGTATTGCTTGGAACTGCGGATACAAATGGCAATTTAAGTTTTGTCGCTGATGGCATGAGTATCGAAGGTTCAAGCTTAGTGGCGATTGCACCACCAAGTTTGGCTGTTACGGGTAATTCTTTACAGTTGAACGTGAAGCTTGAATCTCTTGCAACTGAAAAATCGAATGGTTCAACTGCAAGTTCAGAATTAGAGTTCGGTGTAATTTTGTATCCTGCTTCTGTAACAAACGCTGCACCTGAAATTGAAATTGAACCAGAAGTAGTCACTATTGGTGCAGCTGTTGCCGGTCAAAAAATTGCTGCTTATGCTGCATCGGATGCAGATAATGATAGTCTGACTGTGACATTTGCTAATGGCTCGACAGTTAGTGCCGACGGTTTCTATCAATTATCAGTGGCTGATCAATCTGTAACCTTAACTCAGAAAGGTGCGGATCAGTTAAATTCAGGTGCTGCACTACCTTCGATAAGTCTTCAAGTTACTGATGGTAAGGTTACAACTCCTGTAACTGGCAATGCTGAACTCATTGAGTTAAAAGCAACATTAACAAGTGAAATTTCGGTATCAACTTCAACATCAGGTGGAACAAGTGGTGGTTCATCAAGTTCAGTGATTAAAGTTCCAAACCTAGGTACGATTTATAAAGATGCACAAGGTAATTATGTTTCTGATGATCTTGTTGCGGGTGCGAAAATTGTAGATATTGCTGCACAGATGCAAGCTATTATCAATGATCCACAGTATGGTAATGATTTCAATAAAATTAACAATGCGCTAAGAATCTTTACTAATTTGAAAAGTGAAATTAACGTTTCTGAAATTATTATTATCAATTGGGAGAAAATTAACAAAGTTCTGACTCAGAAAGAGCTTGGGCTTAATTTCTCAAATAGTTTCCCTAAAGACTTTGGAGGTTAAAAAGGTACTCCGAGTGATTGGATTGTATTTGATGAAGCGTATTCAGGTGAAAAATATCCTGTCAATTCAATGATTTTAAACAACTCTGATACAACCAACTATATTGATGGTTTTAACTTAAGTATTACGGGTTTCCAAAATGTAAGTGGTTTCCAAATTAATATGTTGGAAGGTGTACTATTTACGGATGGAACTCAAATTGCTAAGACAGGTGAGAAAAATCAAAATGGACAGGATCAACTTGGTGTATTAGCTCCGGAAGCAGACGCTCCAGAGAAAGTTTTACAATTTACTTTACATGCAGAAGTTCTAAATGATGCAGAGGAAAATGTGAATGTAAATGGTGTGAAATTTAAATCTGCTGCTCTTGATGCTTTAGTTGATGCCAAAGTTTCGGTAAATGGTATATCAGTAAGCAAAGATTCAGATGGGTATTATACTTATCAAGGCACTTCAAGTAGTCAAGTTGAAGATTTTGTAGTGAAAGTTACAGTCCCTGAAACCTCAATTCAAGATGTAAATGTACTTACAACCCAGCTCGAAACAGAGTTAGGAAACAGTAACAATGTGCTTCCTATTCAGGATACAGTGACTGCGACAGCATCGTTTGCGATGTTCTCATTAGAAAGTGAAAGTTTACTTATTGGTGATATTGTTTTCGACCTTCTCGCAAACGACAATTTGGGCGGTAATACATTAACAACAGTAAATGATTTTTCTATTGCTGACCAAATCGATATATCTTCATTACTTTCTGACGATGCAACTGAAGCAAATCTCGCAGAGTTTGTAACAGTAGAATATGACGAAGAAACTGATTCAGCTGTGATTTCAATTGACCGTGATGGCACATCAGGTACGGAATATGAATCACAAGATCTCGTGGTCTTGCTCAATCAAACCAGCAAAGTCGAACTAGATGACCTAATCAATAATAATCAAATTATTTACTAATAATTTGATGAACTAAAAAAGCACCTTCGGGTGCTTTTTTTTGCTTCCCAAAAAGTGAATGCAGATTGAAGACTTGGTTTTAATCAACAACTCATCGGAATTAAAACAAATACGCTATATCTACACTTGTATATTGAATAAGCTTTCTTTGCGCTTAAAAAGCGACACTTATCTGATGACGTAGCTCAAAAGGTATGCATAAAAACAAATCAATGGACAATAAAAATGAAAAAGAATCTCTGGATCAGGACACTTCTTTGTATGACGGTTGCGGTGTCGCCACTTACTTTCGCAGCGACAACCACTGCACCCGTTCCACCCAATAGCCAGCAAGTCTTTTTTGTCGGCAATAACTGGGATGGTACGGTTACAGTCATCAATCCTGCAAAAAACTATCAGAAAGTTGGTGTCATCAATATGGTGCCCGACAAAAAAGAACGGCTCACTGAAATTTACCTTAACCCAGTAAAATTGATCGCCTATAGCTATATTCGTAATACAGCAGGAGAGGGAAATGATCAATTGGTCGATGACATGTATTCCACACCAGATGGCAAATCGGTAGTTGCATCACGCCCAAGTTATGCAGATGTAGTCTCGATTAACATAGCAACAGGAAAAATCAATTGGCGCACACCAGTTGAAGGATTTCGCGCAGACCATATGGCGGTTTCACCCGATGGGCAACAAGTTGCTGTTTCAGCATCTTCAGGGAATGTTGTACATATAATTGATATCAACACGGGCAAAGAGCTAGGACGTTTTGCGACGGGCGATAAACCACATGAAAATATCTATTTTGCCAACGGTACTAAAATCTTAAATTCAGCCATTGGTAATGTCGAAACAGCCATGGATGCATCTTGGCAAGACTTTACCAAAGGCAAACGCTATATCACCATTGCCGATGCTAATAATTTTAAAGTCTTGAAGAAAATTGATTTTCGTCCTGCATTGGATGCCTTTGGTCGTAAAGACCTATCAAACGCTGTGCGTCCAATTGTGTTTAGCAAAGATGAATCCAAAATCTATGCGCAAGTCTCATTTTTTAATGGCTTGGTCGAATATGATCTCAATCAAGGCAAAGTCACGCGCATTGCACAGCTTCCGGGAAGTACAACTATTCCCTCTGATCGCACGAAATGGGTAAATGACTCACGCCATCATGGGCTTTCGATCAGTGGAGATGGTGAAAAACTATGTGTTGCAGGAACGATGGATGATTATGCCACCATCGTCGATCGTAAAACTTTGACCGTGGCGAAATTGATTGCTGCAGGCAAACCGTATTGGGCAACGCAAAGTCCAGATGGTAAACGCTGTGTCATTTCTGAAAGTGCCACAGATGCAGTAACCGTGATTGATTTTGCAACAGGTGAAAAAGTCATCACAGTTCCAGTTGGCAATCACCCACAGCGTGTTCGTTTAGGTTATGCACCAGCAGGATGGGGCAGTCAGTAAAACAGTTTAAATCAAAAGAAAATGGAAAAATCAGAGTCAAATCGGCTCTGAATTTTTTAATTAAAGAACATTTAGAGACTGCATCATGAATAAAAAATTGATAGCTTTAGGATTAACGTTTAGCTTGTTTTTAGGGTTGATAATTCTATTTTTAAAGCCAAAGCAAGAGCACGTAGAGCAGCAACAGACTCAACTGGATACACAAAAAGTTCTTAGCCCGCTTACAGTGCAAACCACTAATAATGCTTTAAATGATCAAAGTTCAAAACAAAAACAAGAAAGACAAGATAAGGAAATGCACACCCAGTTATTACAGCAACGTGAACAGGTATATCAACAATTTCAGCAAATAAACACGCTGATGAGTCAGGGACAGCAGCCGAATCAAAATCAAGTACTCGCTCTACTCGAGCAACAATATAACTTGGTTAAAAAAGGCGTCGTGAAATTGGATGAAGCCATTTCATCAATTCAATATTTACGACAAATACTTCCTGAAATGGACAGAGCTTTGGATAGACAGTTAGCTAAACTGGAACAACTCAAAAAATGAATTAACTTGAGTAAATAAACTTTTAAACTAAACAAATGAAATAATTAAGGGGGAGAACAAAAGTAGAGTGGCGCGGAAATAGAATAGTAAATTAAAAATGTTTTTAAATCAAATACTTATAATTTAAATAAGGATTTGGAAAATAAACACTCCGAAGATGCCGCTGCAAATGTCGTGACCCTGAACCCGATGAGTTCAAGGTGGACGCGACGTACACTCGCTGGGTTTCCCACTCGAGGAGGGCATACGCTCAGAATATACAGAACACATCCATAAGTTTAAGTATCGGCAGGGGATTAGACCTAGCTGGCGAACACCTCAGAGATGTGCTCAGTATAACGAATTCAGCGTTATTGGCAAATCACCAAACACTGACAAAGTGTTTAAAATGAAGCAATCGGGCAAAGTATAATCACTAAACCACCGATTAATCAGTCAATTCTTCAACTTGTTCCAAAATATTTTGCAACAAAAGTTCGCAGTTTGCATATTCTTGCAAACTCTTATTCATTGACAAGACTTCTTGCATTAATTCAAGTGCGACCATAATGATCAGCTTACTCGGTTCCATACGTGGTGCTTTACGACGAAATTCATCGTATTTGTCATTCAGTAATTGTGCTGCGCGTTCTAAATCGGTTTGTTGGTCAGAAGTCGTTGCTAAACGGAAACTATGACCTAGAACTTTTAAATCAACTGCAATTTGTTCACTCATGATCAAACTTCCTCATTACTTTCAGTCGGATGTGCCAATTGTTGAATTTCTTGCGCATGTTGATCTTGAGCTGTACCTAAAATAGCTAAACGTTGAATAATCGCTTCAACTTTTGCTTTGGCATGTTCATTTTTTTGCAATAAACGTTCACGTTCTTGCTGCAAACCTTGAATTTCTTGTTGAGCATGACGCTGTTCATTTTGCATCTTTTCTTTAACGATACGTAGCTCATTACGTTCTGCCAAAATTTCTTGAAAACGATTTTTTAGATCAGTACAGCTTTTTTCAAGACGGCTATATCGGTCAGCCAAAGCAGTTGCATCAGTATTCAGCTGTTGAAGTTGAGCACGTGAATCAGTTAATTGCTCATTCAGCGTATCAATTTCTTCTTGTTTGGAGGTGATAATACCGTTCTTATGTACAATTTGAGCATGATGGTGCTCATCAGACGAGTTTTTCTCATCTTGTAGGGCATTATTTTCGCTTTCAAATTGCGCCAGTCGCTTTTTTAAAACGCTAATATGCGCTTGGAGACGCTGTAATTCTTCTAACATAACGTAGTCGCACAGTCTTGCAAACAAAGGTAATATATACGAAGTATAGAGATTGGATAAGCGAATGCAAGACGATATTTCAGGTTGGTCAGATTGGTCCCAGAATTTTTCTAAAATTGAAGAAATTTCAAGCCCAAGTGAGTTACATGGTCTACTCACTGGTATAGTTTGTGTGTCACAACCCCCGACTCGTGAAGAGTGGCAACAAATTTTAGCAACGCTTGATGTAGCTGAATTAGACGAAGATGCGGTGGCATTGTTGACTGAAGAAGCAGAAGATGTAGCTCATTCACTTTCAGATGATGAACTCGACTATCTTCCTTTATTACCAGATGATGATCACTTGCTAGGTGAGCGTGTGCAAGCCTTGGCAGATTGGTGTGCAGGTGTTGTTCTTGGTTTTGGTTTGGCGGCAGGTCATCTGCGCACCAATGAACAAGAATTGATTGAGCATTTACAGGATGTCGCTTCAGTAGAATTTGAAGATTCAGATGATGATGAAGAAGGTGAAGAAAGCTATCAGGAATTATACGAATTTGTTCGTTTAATCCCAGTGAGCCTGTCTATGGGACGTACCAAAGTTGATGTTTCAGAAACACCGTTGCTACAACTGAGCGCTAAAAATTCATCGGCTCAAGTGGGTAATGTGGTTGAAATGTTCACCCCACATCGTCCAAGCTAAGGCATTAATTTTGCTTATATCTATGTGAGGTATTACGTGTTTTTATACATGCCTCACATAGATTGAGAGATTCATATTCAATTGAATCAAAATTTAAACAATATCAGCCAGCAGGTATAAGAAGTATTTAAATGAAGAAATTAACTCAAGCGGATTTTCAAGAACGTCGAGACATCCTTGCGGGTGAAATGGGACTACGTAGTATTGCAATTATTGCCACGAGCAAAGAAGCCATGCGTAATCGCGACGCAGATTATAAATTTCGAGCTGATAGTAGTTTCTTTTATTTAACAGGTTTTGCTGAACCTGAAGCGGTTGCAGTGATTGAAACTTTTGATACGGAAGAAGAAGGTTATAGCTACAGTTTATTCTGCCGTGAACGTGACCGTGAAATGGAAATTTGGAATGGCTACCGTGCGGGTGTAGATGGGGCAGTAGATGATTATGAAGCCGATGAAGCTTATGCAATTGATTTGCTTGATGAAGAAATTTTAGAAAAATTACAAAATAAAGATAAATTATTCTATCGAATAGGTCAGCAAGCTGATTTCGATGCACGTGTGGCGCAGTGGATTGCAACAGCGAGTGGTGAATCACGCAAAGGTGCGAGTGCGCCTGCACAAGTGATTCAGCTTGATCGTATTATTGATGAAATGCGTCTGCACAAGTCTGATGATGAACTTGAATTGATGCAGATTGCTTCGGATATTTCAGCAGAAGCGCATACTCGTGCCATGCAAACGGTTAAACCGGGCATGATGGAATATGCACTAGAAGCAGAACTGAATTATGTCTTTGGTAAAAATGGCTGTGTGCCTTCCTATAACAGCATTGTCGGCGGCGGTGAAAATGGCTGTATTTTGCACTATGTGGAAAATGACAAAGAACTCAAAGATGGTGATTTGGTACTGATTGATGCAGCATGTGAATATCAGCTGTATGCCTCAGACATTACCCGTACTTTCCCAGTCAACGGTAAATTCAGCCCTGAACAAAAAGCACTTTATAATATCGTACTCGATGCGCAAATTGCGGCGATTGATGCGGTGCGTATCGGCAACTCTTATAAAGAACCACATAACGTTGCAGTGCGTATTTTAGTTCAAGGTTTATTGGATCTTGGCATTATGCAAGGAGATATTGACGAAATCATCGCAAAAGAAAGTTACCGCCAATTCTATATGCATGGTACGGGTCATTGGCTTGGTATGGATGTGCATGACGTCGGTTCATACAAACAAGAGGGTGAATGGCGTGCCTATGAGGAAGGTATGGTTGTGACTGTTGAGCCAGGTCTTTATATTGCGCCAGATGATGAAAGCGTTGATGCGAAATGGCGTGGTATCGGTATTCGTATTGAAGATGATGTTGTAGCGACTAAAAATGGTCCACGTGTTTTAACAGCTGCAGTGGTGAAATCTGTAGAAGACATTGAAGCGCTGATGGCGAAAGCGAAAGCCGCTTAAGTTAATATAGTAATTAAAAAAGCCGGTCAGATGATCGGCTTTTTTATCTACAAGCAGTCTTATAAATACTAGTCATATAGACAAGGTTAATTAGCAATGTAGTTGATTTTATTATGTTAAGTTTTTACAAAAATTAGATATAAGTCTTTTTAAATTAATCGTATAAATTTTTTATTTTAATCATAATTATGGGCGTTAGAAAAGCTGGGGTGGTTATTCCCTTTAATGGCAATCAACAGGATATTGAAAGACTGGTAAATGATTGGCTGGTTTATTTTGAAGAAAACTCAAAATCTGCATTAGATATAGAGTGGCTGACGGATCATATTGTTTGTATCAATAGTGCCGGATTAGCACATTTTGCTTTTACTGAACCTGAAAAATGGAGCAGTTTGCTAAGCAGTCAGTTGCCGATGAAATGGATGATCTTCTTTGATTTTGCAGACACAAATTCAAGCTATAGCTATGCGCTTTATAAAGAGGGTGTAGAAATCAGATGTGTCATTCAAGCGGAAGAAGAGGAACTTTACATGGATGGAGAAAGACAAGATTTTGAAAAGGAATGGTTAAACTTTTCAACAAGGTATTTATACGAATATGTTGAAAATGGCAAAGTTCAAAAAAAATGGACGACTGATTTAAACAGTTTAAAAGAAGAAATCAATCAAGATTTGGAAAGCTATTATCAGTATTATTATTTTAGCGAAAAGGATCATTTAATTTATCATACTCAATTGGTTCGGCAGTTATTGATTGAACTCTTTAAAAACTATGTCGGTTTTGAAATCTTTGATAGTGATTATAATCCAGTAAAGAAAATAAA
Source organism: Acinetobacter sp. YH12094 (assembly GCF_013419295.1). Taxonomy (NCBI): domain Bacteria; kingdom Pseudomonadati; phylum Pseudomonadota; class Gammaproteobacteria; order Moraxellales; family Moraxellaceae; genus Acinetobacter; species Acinetobacter sp. YH12094. Next base: position 23,601 of record NZ_VPAK01000009.1, on the reverse strand, counting down.
GTTTAAGTATAACAATCAGCGTACTTATGATGATTATTTGAGTTTAGCCTCAAGAGGGGATATTGCAGCCCAAATTAAATTGGGTGAAATGTATGAAACGGGATGCGGCGTCGAAAAAAATGATGTTACAGCACAAGGATGGTATCAAAAAGCGGCTGATCAGGGTGATGATGCAGCGATGCTGAAGTTAGCCGTGCTGTTGTTCAAAAAGCCATTTAAAACACATATTCATATCGCTTTAGATCTACTGAATCAGTCAGTGGAAAAGGGAAATATAAACGCAAGAACGACTCTTGCTGAAATATATGAAAAGGGCGAAATTCTTGATCAAGATTATAATGTAGCAATGAGCTTGTACAAGCAATCGGCAAAACAAGGCTGTGCAATTGCTCCCTATAAAATTGGCTTAATGTATGAGCTAGGCAATGGCGCAGCTCAAGATTTAAAGATGGCGAAACGCTGGTATCACCAAGCGGCGAATGCTTTTAATCAAGATGCAGAAATTCGATTGAAGAAATTAATCCAGCATTTTAATACTTAAGCCATTCATTTAAATTATTCCGTATTAAGGAGATCATTTCTGTCTTTTGTGTTCTATATCTTTATCTATTGCTATGAAAATAAATTGAATACATGAGCGCAATATTTTGACCAAATCATGGAAAATATTAAATAAATATAAAAAAAGCCGATCTATTGATCGGCTTTTTAGCTTCACTTTGCGATTAAGACTTTTGTAAAAATTCTGTCGCTAATTTTAAAAACTCTTCCGGTTTTTCATATACGGCCAAATGTCCGGTTGCCGGTTCAGCATGTGAAATCAGATCTATAGCATATTTGACCATACACTCGGGTGCATATAATCATAATTACAGCCATTCACTAATGTTTGTTTGTTGATTTTTTTTTTCGCTGTCTCAGTCATATCGGTATGAATCTACAACTCAGCTTGGTGGGTAAATCTTTCTCAATTATTGGTTTGCAGCGTATTTTCTAAGGTTTGCGCCATAGTATTTTCACACCATGCCAAGGTAAAGTTGGCGCTAAAACCTGTTTGAATAATAGTGCTCGACATCGCTTTAGAGTTGCTCTGTACCTAACTCAAATTAAAGCTTGGTACGTGCATCAACTTTAGGATAAGGCGCCAATAACACAACAAAAATTACATTTTCTGGATATATTCTGCTGCGGAATATATCCAGAAAATGTTGTGTAATGAAAAGCTCATTAAACCGAATGGTGTAACATAAGTGGTTTCTGCAGCTGCAATCACTTATTCAACTAATTGAGCAATGGCTAAAGGCTAATCATCAGGTTGTTAGCTTGATATCATCCTTTTGAATGCATCAAAACATGACATGTTCAAATGACGCTGATTTACGCAAATGATGGTTGATTCTGATGGACTTAGCCATTTTTATTGTGATTTTCTCTTTTTTAAAGATCAATATTTACGGTAAGAGATGATTAATTTTGTATTTAATCAGTGCAAATACCTGCAACTAATTTGTATTTCATTATAAAAAATCATGCCCTTGATGTAAGATAAAATTCATTACAGATTATATGTATTTCGAGTGAATGTCCTAAATTCGAATACTTGATAAAAAAGGAAACAAGCATGCAGCAAGAAGTCATCATAGTTGGTGGTGGTATGGTCGGTTTAAGTCTGGCACTCATGTTGGCCAAAGACAAAATTGGCGTAAAACTTTTAGAAGCCATTAAATACCACAATTATGATGATGCAAACCTTGAGCCTTATCACTCGAGTTTTGATGCACGAAACAGCGCATTGTCACGCCGTACGGTGCAAATTTATCAAGAACTAGGTCTCTGGGATGCTTTGCAGGAACACGCCACACCTATTTTAGAAGTGAATATTACAGAGCAAGGCAGTTTTGGTAAGGCAAGACTCAAAGCAGAACAAGAAAAAGTCGAAAGCTTTGGACAAGTTATTGAAAATGCATGGTTAGGCCGTGTGCTGCTCACAGAAGTCAAAAAACAACAATTCATTGAATTAATTGACGGCGTACAAGTGACTTCGCTGACGCAGGATGCAGACCATGCCTATATTGAAGCAAAGCGTGCTGAAGAACAGCTCAAACTACAATCTAAAATTGTGATTGCCGCCGATGGCCGTGATTCATTCTGCCGTAAAGCCTTAGGTATTGGCGCATCGGTGCATGATTATGACCAAGTGGCGATTGTCACTACAGTACAAACCTCTAAACCGCATGGTCATGTCGGTTTCGAGCGTTTTAGTCCGCTTGGTCCGCTAGCGCTGCTACCACTTCCAGGTGAATACCGTCGCTCAGTGGTTTGGCCTGTTCCTAAAGGAACTGAAGGCGAGTGGATGGGTGATGAAAATGATCAGCACTTCTTAGATGCTTTACAAGAAACCTATGGCGACCGTGCAGGTAAATTCCAAAAAACTGGTAAACGTTTCAGCTTCCCATTGTCGCAAGTACTTGCAGAGAAACAAGCTGTAGGTCGTGTAGTGCTCATGGGAAATGCTGCCCATACCATTCACCCAGTTGCTGGTCAGGGCTTTAACTTATGTATGCGCGATGCCTATGTACTACGCCGTTATTTAAAAGAGCAAGTTGAAAAAAATGCAGATCTGGGTGATGCAGCTATGTTGCTTGATTATGAAAAATCGCGCCTGACCGATCAGCAGCGGGTGATTAAATTCTGTGATTCAGTTGTTCGTGGTTTTAGCAACCAGAACCCATTTTTAAAATTGATTCGCAATACTGGATTAGTTGCCTTTGACACCATTCCGGGGATTAAGCCTTTAGTCGCGAATTATGCAATGGGGCTAAAAGCATGAGTTTAAATCATACAGATGTACTGGATGCCGTGATTGTCGGAGGTGGCTTGGTCGGTGGCTTAACGGCATTGCTGTTGGCGCAAGGCGGTGTGCAGGCTACGGTATTGGATGCGGCACCTATTTTGGATGTAGAAAAAACCAAAAGTGTTGCGAATCCTCGGGTTTTGGCGCTCAGTCAAGCCACCATTCATTTACTCAAGACTGTGGGCGTTTGGGAAAAACTTGCCCGTCAACAGCCTTATACAGGCATGCAGGTGTGGAATAAAAATGGCTATGGAGAAATCAATTTTGGTCATGTTGCAGAGCAAACACCATCAGTTGAGCAAGCTTTAGGTTCAATGGTTGAACCAAGCGTATTGAATTTAGCCATTCAACAAAAAATGCTAGAAAAACTCGAAGACTACCGAACCCAGGTTAAGGTCAGTCGAGTTGAGCGCGGCGTTGGTGTGTGGATCATTCACCTCGCAGATGGTACCCAGCTCAAAACAAAACTGGTGATAGGTGCAGATGGTGCAAACTCATTTGTTCGTGAGCAAGCTTTCATCGATCTAGATGTGCTGGACTATAAACAAGCCGGTGTGAGCTGTGCAATTAAAACCGCCCAACCGCATCAGCATGTAGCGCGTCAAATTTTCTTAGAAACTGGGCCTTTGGCATTTTTGCCGATGGCGAGTCTGAAAAAAGAAGAAAGTGGTTATTGGCAATCCATTGTGTGGACCTTACCAGATGATTATGCCGATGAATATGTGGCTTTATCCGATGTTGAATTTACTGCGTTGCTCACTCGAGAAAGTCATCACATGCTCGGTGAAGTCTTAGAAGCAACGCCACGTGCTAAATTTCCATTGAAGGCACGAGCGGCACAGCAATACGTTCATGATGGTCTGGCGCTGATTGGAGATGCGGCCCATGTGATTCATCCGCTTGCAGGACAAGGCGTGAATATTGGCTGTTTAGATGCAGCAGTGCTTTGCGATGTGCTTTTGACCGATAAAAAACGTGGTGTGTGGGCACATGAACAAAGTTTGAAGCGCTATGAACACCGCCGTAAAGGGCAAAACGATGCCATGATGCATAGTATGTCCGCGATTGGTTGGTTAGAAACCACAACTTTTTCTCCTGTGGTGTGGGCGCGAAACTTTGGTTTAAAACAAGTGGAAAATCAGACTGTTCTTAAAGATGCATTTATGGCTCAAGCCAATGGTCTGAGTATTTTAAAAGATACAATCTACGCAGCTTAGGTCAAAGTCAGATATTTTTTAGACAGTCGTATAAACAAGGTTACGATTTTGATTAAAAAAGATACGATTTTTTGATTATGGGTACTAGTCGAAATGCTCAGACATTGCTAAATTTCTGTTAATTTAAAACCAGCCATTCGCTGGCAAACAGAAGTCATTCGCGGGGAGAACACAATGACTGATATGAACGATTATGATGATCCAGAAGATTCAGTAGTTGATGAAGATGAAGCACAAGCAGCTGAAAAAGGTGCAGGTGACGCAGCTGATTCTGCCTCTGATGATGACACCTCTGAAGCTGAAACATTAACAGTGACTGCAAAACTAAAACAACGTCAGGCGCTTGAAGATGAAGTTGCTGCGTTCTTAGCGCGTGGTGGTCGTATTACCGAAGTCCCTCCAGACGAATCGGCAAAAGATTAAAATGAAAAAACACCACGTCATGTGGTGTTTTTTTTGCTTCATTCGCTTGTGCGATGATGCACGTCATTCATTTTTTAACTAAGCATGTTTAGTTATGACGTTGTGAAGTTATTTTAAGCCGTCTTTGGCTTCATATATTTACGACTGATCGCGTAAATAGGATAGAACACAAAATGCAGTAAAAGCAAAAACATACAATTAATAATAAATGCAGCAATATACAGCGGTGCATGCATGGCCGCCACAGCAGCGACAAAAGATTAAAAAAGTAATACCGCACTCAAAACGACATAAGCCCAATAACGATGCCTATCCCAAAATTGGCTCAGTTTCAGTAAATTACCGACTACAAAATAGAGGGAATAATATCCACAGACCATCGCAATCGCGCTATGATAGGCCGTCATTTGCTCGCCACTAATATAGTGCGGATAGGGTTGAATGCCAGTATAAATAATATATGCAAGGGCCGTGAGCCAAACCAGATTAAAGAGAATGAACACCAGCGGTTTTTTGACAGACAGATTTATGGACATGTAATAAACAACTTTTTTCATTCTATTTAAATTGTTGTAAGGAATAGCTTATGGAGCCCGAAGATCCCATAAGCGGTTCAAATTAAAAATAAAAAAAATTAAGCTTAATCGTTCGCTTGGGTTAACTCTAAAGCACGTTGATAGGCCACTTTCTTTTTAATCCCAGTTAAATCTGCAGCCAACTGAGAGGCAGCTTTAACGGACAAATCTTGAAGTAAACGTGTCAGCAATTTGTCTAACTTTTCTTGCTCTAGGTCTTTTTCTTCGGTCGCACCACCAATAACCAAAACGATTTCGCCTTTTTGCTGATTATGATCAGATTCGACAAAATGAACCAATTCACCCAATGACATTTTTTTAATGGTTTCAAATGTTTTGGTAATTTCACGTGCAAAGCCCACAGGACGATCTGCACCAAAGACATTCGACATATCTTTTAAGCAGTCCACAATACGGTGCGGCGCTTCATAGATAATCATGGTTTGAGTTTCATTTTTCAATTTTTCCAGTGCTAAAAGACGTTGTGACTGTTTAGACGGTAAAAAGCCTTCGAAACTAAAACGGTCACTGGGTAGGCCGACAGCACTGAGAGCTGCAATGGCAGCACAGGCACCCGGCACAGGAATGACACGAATATTTTTTTCTTGTGCAGCACGAACCAGTTTAAAGCCGGGGTCACTGATCAATGGTGTGCCTGCATCACTGATCAGCGCCATATTTTCACCCTTTTCTAGGCGTTCAATCAGCTGGTCGATTTTGTTGCTTTCGTTATGGTCGTGGCAGGCAGTTAAAGGCGTATTGATACTAAAATGTTTAAGTAATTGTGCGGAAGTTCGTGTATCCTCGGCGGCAATAATTTTAACCGACTTCAATACCTCAATTGCACGATAACTAATATCATCTAAGTGCCCGATTGGAGTTGCAACAACAAATAACTGAGCACTCATAGGTTTCTCCATGTTGGATAATAAGAACAAAATTTTGGGTCTTTGCCTTTTAAGCAGTCTGTTTACTGCTGCACAGGCAGACGTCTTGGTCATTCTACCTGAATCTGGCCCTATGGCGCGAGCCGCATCCAGTATTAAGCAAGGTTTCAATAGCGCATATCAATCGTCAGACTACAAAGTACCCATTAAGTTTGTGGATTCAAATCAAAAGCAAATTGCTGCGATATTGAAGCAACAGGTAAATAAAAAAACTCAATTGGTGATTGGCCCTTTAGCACGTCAAGATGTTGAAGCACTTGTAAAAGCAAAGCCTAAAGTCCGCGTGTTGGCTTTAAATGAAACGACAAGCCAAATTCCAAACGTCTGGCAGTACAGTTTATCGAAACGGGATGATGCTTTAGCACTCCAAAAAGTTTTTGAAAAAGACAAATTAGCGCAAGTGTTAGTGTTACGTCAGCCCGCAACTGAGGCAGAACATGAATTATTGCTCATGTCCTTAATCAGCCAAAGTTCAGTGCCGACTCAAGTGGTTGAACAGCTCCCAACGAAGCTGGACAAAAATCAAGGGGTGCTGTTGCTGGGCAATAATGAATGGTTAAACAGTCAAAAAAAACTACCTAAAGCAAAACTATATACCGTTGCCAATGCGATTGAAGCCACAAAGCCCATTCCTGTAGGGCTGAAATTTTGTGATGCACCTGCATTGCATGACGCACGTTGGCCTGACCTGATCCGAGCTTATGAGGAAAACCCAGTAGATATGCCATATCAACGTCTTTTAGCTTTTGGAGGAGACACATGGCATATCGCCAAACAATATTTGCAAGAACCGAAATTAAAAAGCATTGAGTTTCAGGGGCGAACAGGGCTAATCAAAATTAGTCAAAATAATATTCAGCGTGTTCCCCACTGCTATGAGCGAAGTAAAAAAGGCATCGTGGCGATCTCACTTTAGGGATGAAACGATGCAGCTAAACTTAGAGTAGATGAATTTGGGACAGATGAATCTGGGACAGTGGGCAGAACAGCAAGCGCTACGTTTGGTTGAGCAGCAAGGCTATGTACAGGTGCAACAGAATTATCATAGTCGTTATGGTGAAATTGATTTGATCGTCACACGTGGTCAAGAATTGGTGTTTATCGAAGTTAAAGCTCGTTCGCATACCCGTTATGCCCAAGCCATCGAAAGTATCTCAATTCACAAACAACGTAAGATGATGAAGACTGCGTTGCATTTTTTAAATGAACAGTCACATTTTCCAAATTATTATTGTCGCTTTGATGCAATTTGTTTTGATTTTTATCAACACTTTGCAAAAACACTACAGCAAGACTTTTCTAAATACCCGTATCATCAGCAATGGATTGAAAATGCTTTTACTTTTGATCAAGAGTTGATTAATCTTTGATAAAACAAACTGTGTAAACGCATAGAAAAATACGTGTGGAAATTTGAGGAGTCGTGCTGAGTGGTTAAGCGTATTGCAATAACGATGCTTTGTGTCGCAAGTTTATCTGGCTGTGCGAGTTTTATTTCGAATGGAACAGGATCAGCACCTGTAGGAACTGAAAGCGGCGCACGCTCATTGGGACAAGTTTTTATTGACTCTTCCATTGTTCGAACAGCAAAAATTAACTTATATAAATTAGATACTCGTTTTAAACAGTCACGTGTCAATATTGAAAGTTTTCATGGCAATGTCTTATTGACTGGGCAAGTGCCAGATAATCATTTAAAAGAATTGGCAGAAGAAAATGTCCGTTCAATGAGTGATGTCAAAACTGTACATAACTATATTACAGTGGGTAATCAGATCAGCTATAGCACCATCATGCAAGATACTGCGGTCACTGCGAATACCCGTGGTTTGATTATGAAAGCGCCTGTGGTATCTGACAGCAAAGTACACATTCATACTGAAGATGCTGTTCTTTATGTGATGGGCCGTTTAAACAGTGCGGAAATCACAGACTTAAATCAAATCTTGCAACAAGTGGGTAATGTAACGCGAATTGTCACTTTAATCGATAATATTGATCAGAACGCAAATCCACAGGCACGTTCAATTAACTCAAGTTACACCACACCTGCTGTAGGTAATGTGCAACCTGAAGTACAAACGCCTGTAGCGATAGATCCGGATGCTGTCGATCCAAATGCTCAATAAAATGTCGGAAATGATGCTGTAAAATATGAATCAATGGTCTCTGCGGCTTCAGCAAAAAATGGATTTGGCTAAATCTTTATACCGCAATTTTCGGTTATATGATTTTGGCAGTTATGCATTAAATCGACTGACACCCAAACAAGGATATCATGTTCAAAATAATATTCCTTATGGTCTAAAAGCGCGCCATCGCCTAGATTTGTATCGCACGTCAGCACCTCGTCAGCAACGTCCACTCATCGTGTTTGTACATGGTGGAGCGTGGATGCATGGTGACAAAAAGGATTATGGATTCATTGGTGAAGCTTTTGCAAAAGAAGGCTTCGATGTTGCGGTCATCAATTACCATCTCGCACCTGAATATATTTTTCCTGCTTCAATTGATGATCTTAGCCTTGCATTAAACTATTTGACGCAGTCTCAGCATAAGTTGCAGATTGAAGTGGAAAATGTGGTGTTAATGGGACATTCGGCAGGGGCATTTAATGTCATGTCTGCACTGTATCATCCGACGCCTTATCAGCTACAAGTGAAAGAGAATATTCGTGCAATCGTGGGTTTGGCAGGGCCATATCATTTTGATTATAAAGGTGATCCGATTTGTGCAGATGCCTTTGATCAAAATGTACCGTATCAACAAGTGATGCCGTATTATTTTGTTGAGCACAATCAAGTGAAGCATTATCTATTCACTGCGGATAAAGACAATATCGTTGGCCATAGCAATAGTGAAGATTTTGATCGTCGATTAAAAGCCTCAGGCAACCATAGTCAATTGATTCAAATCCCTCGTGTTGGGCACATCACGATGATTGGTTCAGTTTCGAGTCTATTTAGTCGCTTCTTTAAAACCAAAGCTGAAATCATGCGTGTACTCGATGAAATTAGTCCACCTTAATGTCTTTGGTTAAATGATTGAAAATAAATAACCGCCAAGTATGGCGGTTTTTATTTAATGCTTTTTTATTAAAAATAGCTGTTTACAACCATGCTTGGGTATCATCTGCAACCGCAGAACCATGGATGACATGCATAATCATCGAATGGGCGATACTTCCTTTGAACGGAATTTCAGGTAATGCATCAAATTTAAAGAAAGCCGCATCACTTATTTCTTCTTCTTGTAATTGAAGCTCACCTGAAGCATATTCTGCTTTAAAGGCGATCATCAAATTACTCGGGAAGGGCCAAGGTTGGCTTGCCAGATATTGAATATTTTTGACCTTTAAACCCACTTCTTCTTCAGTTTCACGACGAACCGCTTCTTCTAAAGTTTCACCGACTTCAACAAAACCTGCGATCAGCCCATACATGGCACGGACATTTTTTGCATTTTTTGCCAATAAAATTTCATCTTCACCACGGGTAATGACGGTAATGACACAAGGATTGACACGAGGGTATTGGTGATAACCGCAAGCAGGGCAAACCATAGCATATTCTGTGGCGTGGACTTGAGTTGCAGTACCGCAGTGGCTACAAAATTTATGATTACGGCGCCATTCTAAAAGTTGAATAGCACGGCTGGCTTGTTCAAATTGCTGAACATTCCAAAGTTGTAAAAGCTGACGAATAGGGATGAGTTGTAAGCCTTCAGGAATTGGCTCATTTTCAAGTAGATCACGGGCAATCACTCGATCACCCGTGCCAATATTTAAATCACTTGCGAGTTGTTCAACTTCGGGAAGTTGAAAGTTTTCATCGACCAGCAATTGCTGTTGTTTGAAGATATACGCAAGTGATAATTTAGACATTAGGCTGCTGCTGATTTCAGTTTTTCGCTACTGTCCAATGCTACCTTAAACATGCCCTGTAAAACAGGTTGTTTGTTCTTTAAATTGTCAATCAACATATCTGCGCTTGCCAATGAATCTAATGCTTGATTCACTTCATTTGCATCAATCGCTGTTGATGATTCAACTCGTTTCAAAATGAATTGAGCTGTTGAATTCAGCGCATTTTGAGCTGCATCTGCATTGAGGAACAACATTGCACCACCAATTTCGCGGAATTGAGTTGCAGTCGCTTCAAGTTGTGTCAAATCTTGGTTTTGTAAATACTGAACCAAAGATTGGCTAGCAACATCAATTAAAACCTTGGTCTCATTTAACAGAGCAGCGTGTGCTTCATCTAAACGGTCGAGTGAAATATTCATATTATTCACACGAAGTTGTAAGCGGCTAGAAGTGTGATGACGCTCAAGCACACCAATCGAGTTCATGGCAGACAAGATATTGTTCATCAACTGCTGGGCAAAGCTTTCATCTTGTAAAATCTCAGCATTACCTAATGACGCAGCTTGACGCGACAGGTCGTTATACGCTTCATTTAAGTTCAAGACTTTGAAAATATTTGCCAATTCGTTTAATTTCGCTTGAAGTTCTTGGGTTTTTTCAGGCGTCATATTTTGATAGTTAAATTCAATATCATTACGAATTTGCGTCATTTCAGTCGTAACCAATTCACCAATGGTATGCATGGTGTCGAAGTCAGGACCATATAAATGACGACTGAAAACTTGCAATTGGGTGTCGGTAAGAAGGTCTTCACCGATATTTAATTTGCCACGAATATGATGAGAAATGTCATCTTCTTGGCTAATGTTTAGACTTAAGACATTGGCTAAATCAGAAATGGATGCTTTAAAGCGCTCAGTTCCTGCAAAATATTGAGCCATATTGCGCTCAATGCTCACCAAGGTACGTAAGCGAGCATCGGTAATTAAGATTTGATCAATTTGATTAAACGCAACAAAAACCAAGTTCCAATATTGTTTGCTTGGATGTTTGTCTGAAAGACCTGCTAAATACGCACCGACCAATTTAATCGCTTGCAGATCCAGCTCAGTTTCTTCTTGTTTAATCAATTTATTCAACGCCAACTTATACAGACGGTGAACGTATTTTGATTTTTCAAGTGCAGGAGCTTGAGGTAAGTCAAAGTCAGGGGTAATACAATCGAGTAGGGACTCAATGTGTTGGCCTTCCGACGTTAAAGGTTTACCTAAAGACAGTTCTAGACGATTCAGACTGTCGAGTAGGAACTGTGGAATTTTAACTTCACGTAGGCAGATAAATTCGATATAGCGTTTCAGCATGGTCGTGCCTTCGCTCAGTGCGATGACCTCTTGAGTGTTAATTTGCGCAGGATTCCCCATGATCTTGCGCATTAACTCTGCTGAATATTGAGCGATTTTTGCCAAACTTGGCATATCAACTAAAGCTAGTACTTGAGCACATTGTTCAAATTGAATCAGTGCATCATCAATCCCGAAAGGTAAAGTTTGATCTTCAACTAAGGTGCTGACTGCTGATTCGACTAACTTGATTGAGTTATCAACCTCATTTTTTATTATCAGCAAAGCCGTTGGATCAAAATGGATAGAGGTTTGGTAAGACATGTATCTGCACCTTTCCTAGATGTTTTATCTTGTTTATTAACCGCCCCTTAAGGCGGTCCATGTTTATGGTTTTACTATAGCGTATGTAAGAATTGTTTATATACAAAAAGTAACACGAAATTTAGATTTTATTTCGCAAAAAGGCAAGGTGTACCATGTTTTTCTTCAAATTGTTTGACCCATGTCTCATGGGCTTCAAGTTCATCTGCTGAAGGTAAAATCACAGGTAATTCTATTTCAACAGCGGCGCGGGTTTGCGAACCATCTTCATTTTGCGAGTGGGTCAGGGCATCGATATCAAAGGAAACCTGACCGCCCGTCATTGCTAGGTATACGTCAGACAGAATTTCCGCATCGAGTAACGCACCATGGAAGGTACGGTCACGTTGTGGAATTTCGTAACGACGCACTAATGCATCGAGTGAGTTTTTCTGGCCTGGATGCTTGGCTTTGGCCATAGCCAAGGTATCGGTAACTTCGCAAACTTCAGATAAGGCCACAAAACCGGCACGTTTGAACTCCATATCAAGGAAGTTCATATCGAAGGTTGCGTTATGCGCAATGATTTCTGCGCCTTTTAGATAGTCAAATAATACATCAGCAATTTCAGCATACAGTGGTTTGTCTTTTAGAAAGTCATCACTGATTCCGTGAATATTTTCAGATTCACCGACAGGTTTTTGCGGGTTGATATAAATATGAATTGAGCTACCGGTCAGTTTGCGGTTAATCATTTCCACTGCACCGACTTCAATAATACGGTCGCCATCTTGGAAATAGAAACCTGTGGTTTCCGTATCCAAAATTAATTGTCGTGGGCCAGATACATCGACGGTTGCTGGTGTAATGACAATCATTGGATGGATTTCAGCAGCTTGCTTAGACTGTATAGGGGCAGCTTCATTCAACGTTGATGCCGTGTTTGTTGCTTGTTGTTCTATCGTAATGTCATCAATCTGCTCTGCGTCAATAGCTGACTCGGCTGAGATTTCTTCTGCTTCATCCTCGCTATCAGCAAATTCAAGTCCAAATGGATCATTTAATAGCCAGTCAGGTTCAGCTTTTTTTTTAGGTACTTCAGCTGTAGATGATGCCGCTTGTTTGATGTGTTCGAGGGTTTTTTCTGCGCCTAGATTGGCCAATTGATCGGCCATTTCATTTCCCGGATGGCCTGCATGCCCTTTAATCCAGTTCCATTCAATTTCCCGACCCTGACAAGTTGCATCCAGTAATTTCCACAGATCAGGATTTTTAACATCTTTCCAGTTTTTCTTTTTCCAACCATGTATCCACTCGGTAATGCCTTGTTTGACATAGTTAGAGTCTGTCCAAATGATCAGTTTTGCATCGGTCGGACAGTGTTGAATGCCTTCAATTGCCGCAGTCAATTCCATACGGTTATTGGTGGTTTCAGCTTCGCCGCCGCAGAGTTTTTCTTCTCCAGTTTCACGGATGATATAGGCCCCCCAACCCCCTAAGCCAGGGTTGCCTTTACATGCACCATCAACATAAAGCGTGATTGTTTGAGACATAAATCAAATCCGGAGAAAAACAAGCATTCAGAACCGTATATTGTATAACGCAAATGACAGAGAGAAATCCATTTCTGGCGATTTTTTTAATTTCTTGTAACATTTATACTGAAATAGCGTTAAATTAACGCCTTGTGTCTGTGTTCTGCTTCACTACAATGGCATATCTAAAAAATAAATTTTATATGAGTTGTCTGGATTTTTTTATGTATAAATCAACTGCGACTGTCTGGCAGCCTACGTTACCACAAATTTTTAAATTTACAGTCTTGGGTTCTGCGCTCGCAGCTCTTGGTCTGACGGGCTGTTCTTCATCGCAAACGACTAAGCAGAACTCAGCAAGTAAACAAGTCGGCTCAAACTTTCTCGATGCCAATAGTTTAGATTCACTCGAAGATTTACTTTCTGCAACAGACATGCGTGCCGTAGAAGGCGATCGCCTTTTAGTACTTAAGCATGGTGATGTCTGGAAGCGTATGACCGTGGGTTTCAAAATGGATTTGAACCACTGGGATACGCGAATTGAAGCGCAGCGTGGTTGGTTTATTTCACGTCAACCATATATTGATCGTTTAAGTGCGCGTGCGTCCCGTTATTTATATCACACGGTTAAAGAAGCAGAACGTCGTGGTTTGCCGACTGAGTTGGCGTTATTACCAGTGATTGAAAGTTCTTATGACCCAGCAGCAACCTCAAGTGCAGCCGCAGCGGGCTTATGGCAATTTATTCCAAGTACTGGACGTATTTACGGCTTAAAACAAACCTCAATGTATGATGGTCGTCGTGACGTAGTGGAATCAACGCGTGCAGCTTATGAGTTTTTAGGTGCGCTACATAACCAGTTCGGTTCGTGGGAATTGGCTTTGGCTGCATATAATGCAGGGCCGGGCCGCATTCAACAGGCGATTAACCGTAACCGTGCGGCAGGTTTGCCAACGGATTATTGGTCACTAAAACTGCCCCAAGAAACCATGAACTATGTCCCACGTTTCTTGGCTGTTGCTCAAATTATTAAAAATCCAAGTGCTTATGGCGTAAGTTTACCGCCAATTGCCAACCGTCCACACTTTCGTGAAGTGGCTGTAGGGCCTGCAAATTTAAATGAAATTGCATCTATTACCGGTTTAAGCCGTGCAGAACTCTATGCACTAAATCCCGGGCATCGTGGCGATGTGATTGACAGCAGTAGCCCAATGCGGATTTTAATTCCTGCGGATGTGAGTCCATCAGTCGATGCACGTTTGAAGAAATTACAATCAGGTGGTTCATCAGGTTATTGGGCAAGTAATTCAACTTATAACTTACCAAAAAATAATGTTGAAATAACACCGTCACGTGTTACTCCGCCGGAATTAAATAGTAAAACTATTCAGCCCGCTAAAGTGACGCCACCTACGCTCAAAACTCAGCCGACAGTGACAGCTTCTGCCAAACCACCTGTAGTCGCTGCAACGGTAACGCCGAGTGTTCCATCAGGAACGAAAGGCAAAACGCCAATAGGATCATCTGCTTTGGCTGCTTTTGCATCGAATAGTGATATTCCAAGTGCGCCGCGTATACCAGTCGCTGTAACACCTTCGACGCCTGTGAAAGCCGTGTCTGTCGAGCCACCACTCAGCGCAAATGAGCGTGAGCAAATCATGGCGGCTATTAAAGCTGAAGGTGAGACCAAAACAGTCGATGAGGTATTAAAACCAGTAGCGACTAAAGCAGAACAAGAAGAAGTCGTTCAGGAAATTAAAGCTATTGCGCCGAAGGGCACTGAAATTGTCGATCCTTACGATGGCAAAATTAAGTTAACTGCGATTCAGACCAGTCAGTCGATTGCGGATCAACAAGGAAAAGAACTGACGAAAGGGTTCTCTTACCCGAAAAGCGTGGCTGAAAATACAGGTGCAGATTCCGAAGAAGCCAAACGCAACCAAGGTAAAAATGTCATTCGTACAGATTCTGAAATTGTAGTTGTACCACCTAAAGGTAAACGCAGTACTTATACAGTTTTGGCGGGCGACACATTAGCATTGATCGCGATGAAAAATGGCGTGAATTGGCGCGATATTGCAGCTTGGAACCAAATTTCGCCAGATTCGACCTTGTATGTCGGTACGACCATCTATTTATATGATGCGAAACCGATTGTGCAAAATAATGAAGAATCGAAAGCTAAGCCTATCGCAGATAGCTATGTGGTGAAAGCAAATGATAGTCTTACAGCTGTTGCGAGCCAATTTGGTTTAAGTACGAAGCAACTCGCCGACTACAATGGTTTAACCACCACGAGTGGTTTATATGTTGGACAGAAATTATCCCTAAAAGAAACGCCTGCATCGAAAGCAAAATTGGAAGCTGATAAGAAAGCCGCTCAAGTTGTCGAAAAACCTGCAAAAGTTCAAACCAAATCCTACACGGTAAAACGTGGTGAATATCTAAAACTCATTGCAGATCGTTATGCGCTGTCAAATCAAGAGTTGGCAGATTTAACAACTGGCTTAACAGCTGGCAGTAGCTTGATGGTGGGGCAAAAAATTAATGTGCCATTACAAGCTGTAGCAGAAGTTGAGAAGCTCGAAAGCAAAGTCGTGAATCGCATTGAAAATGTCAAAGTTGATCCTGCGTATAAAGTTGAAAGCTATAAAGTGCAGCGTGGTGATACGCTTTACAGCATTGCGACGCAGTCAAAAATCAGTTTGTCAGAATTGGCGAGTCTAAATGATATGTCGGTAAATAGTGGGCTGAGGGCTGGGCAAAGCATTAAAGTTCCTGCAAGTTCAACTGTTCCGGATACATATGTGGTGCAGTCTGGCGATACACTGACAGGCATTGCTAGTCGCTATGATTTAGGCATGGACTATGTCGCAAATTTAAATGGTATAGAGCGTAGTTCTGGTCTACGCGTTGGGCAGAAATTAAAATTAACAGGTGATGTCGCACCGGTTAAAGTAGAAACCAAAGCTGAGGCGACCAAAATTGAAAGCAAAACCAATACACGAACGAATTCCGTTGATGCGACCGATATTCATGTGGTGAAATCAGGTGAAACATTAGGTGTGATTGCGAAGAAATATCATCTTCAATTACGTTATTTAGCTGAATTAAATGGCCTAAATACCAATAGTGCGATTCGTGTAGGGCAGCGTCTAAAAGTAGATGGTGAACTACCTGCTGATGTAGCTAGTAAAGCAACTGAAACCAAAAAAACGGAAGCTAAATCCTCTACGAGCAATGTGAAACCAACAAATACTGAAAGCTATACTGTGAAATCAGGCGAGTCTTTAAATTCGATTGCTAGTCGGACAGGTTTAACTGTGGCAGCATTGGCTGAATTAAATAACTTGAACCCCCGTGCAGGACTGCGTGTCGGTCAAAATTTACAAGTCCCTAAAACTATCAGTGAATACCGTATTAAACGCGGCGATACATTGATTGGTTTAGCAAGCCGTTATGGACTTGATACATCAAAACTTGCTGAAATGAATGATATACAACCGTCTGCTCAGTTACGTATTGGTGACGTGATTAAAGTACCGAATTAAGCAACGACTACAGGGAGTTGTCATTGATGTTGGTGTCGTTCAAATCAGCACATCAAGCTATTGGGATGTGTGTGCTTAGTCTGTTCGGTCAAAGTGTGTGGTCTGCGATACAGACCACGCCTTATATTGCGATTCATAGCACACCCAAATATGATTCTGTCAAAGTCATGCCTTATGCCAATGCTTCTGCACCCAAAGGTGGATATTTAAGTACTTCATCAAATGGGACATTTGACAATTTAAACAGTATGAATGGTAAGGGCAGTGCGGCTGAGGGGGTAAATTATTTATTTGACTCCCTTATGGATAGCTCTTTAGATGAACCCGGCGTGATGTATCCATTATTAGCTGAGAAGGTAACGTTCGATCCCGATCATACGAGTTTTGTCATTTATCACTTAAATCCAAAAGCACGATTTAGTGATGGTTCAGAACTCACTGCTGAAGATGTTAAATTTAGTTTTGATACTTTTCAGACCAAGTCAAACCCAGGTTTACAAATGTATTTGGCAGATTTAGATAAAACCCAAGTGTTATCTAAATATGAAGTCAAAATGACCTTTAAATCGGGTAATAACGCTGAAATGCCATTAATATTGGCGCAAATGCCAATTTATTCCAAAAAAGATTGGGCAAAAAAAGACTTTACTAAAATTACTATGCAGCCGATTTTAGGTTCTGGCCCGTATTTACTTGATCGAATTGATTCTGGCCGTAGTATTAGTTTTAAGCGCAATCCTAATTATTGGGGACGTAATTTAGTGATTAATCGCGGGCGATATAATTTTGATCGTTTGAAATATGTCTATTACCGAAATTTAGATGTTGCTTTTGAAGGCTTTAAGTCTGGCCAATATACTTTGCATGAGGAATTTACAGCACGAAAATGGGTGACGGAATATAAATTTCCGTCAATCACTGCTGGAATGGTAGTGAAGTATCGTGATAAGCATGAAAATCCAATTGCAACTCAAAGTTTTGTATTTAATACGCGTCGATCGCCTTTTAATGATATTCGTTTTCGGCAAGCTTTAACTTATGCGTATGATTTTGAGTGGCAAAATAAAGCTCTGTTTTATGGTCAATACCAGCGCTTACAAAGCTATTTTTCAAATAGTGAGTTAGAAGCAAAAGGGGTGCCATCAGATGCTGAAATGCAAATTTTAAAACCATTGTTAAAGAAATTAACCCCTTTAGAGCGTAAAGGGGTGTTATCAAACTGGAAATATCCCGTTTCGGATGCTAGTGGATTTAATCGAAATAATTTATTGACTGCTCGTCAGCTATTAATAAATGCTGGTTATCGATTTAAAAATGGTCAATTATTAGACCGACATGGTCAAGCCATTCGTATTGAATTTCTCATTCACCAAGATGGCTTACAGCGAACATTAATGCCTTTTGTGCGCAATATGAAACGTTTAGGTGTGACTGTAAACATTCGCCAAGTGGACGTGCCTCAATATATAGAACGGATGCGTTCGAAAGACTTTGATATGACAACAAATGTTATGCCACAGTCGCTCAATCCGGGTAATGAGCAAGCGCAATTTTGGGGAAGTGCATCGGCGGATCAGCCTGGCAATTACAACTATGCTGGCATTAAAAGTCCGATCATTGATGAAGTCATACAACAAGTGATTTGGGCACCAAATCGTGAACAATTGGTGGTGCGTACCAAAGTATTGGATCGATTATTAAGAGCTGGGTATTATCAAATTCCAACCTATGGTAAAGGTGAAAAATGGTTTGCGTATTGGAATATGTATCAACAGCCAAAAGTAAAACCAAAATTATCAACAGGTATTGATTATTGGTGGAGTAATGAAGCGCAATCGAAAAAAGTTGCAAACTATTTGCGCCAACAATAAATACTAATGAATGACAGGGAATGTTAAAGCAACATGGGCACATATATTTTAAAAAGATTGCTCCTGATTATTCCAACATTGTTTTTCATTTTACTGATTAACTTTGTCGTGATTCAGATTGCACCGGGAGGACCTGTTGAACAAGCCATACAGCAAGCTGAGTCCTTTCAAGGTATGGGAAACACAGGTGGTGGTGAAACTGCGACGACAGGCAGTAAATACCAAGGTGCTAAAGGCCTCAGTGAAGAAATGGTGGCAAAAATCGAAGCGCAATATGGTTTCGATAAACCATTATTCGAACGTTTTTGGCTCATGTTAAAGGGGTATGTGACGCTAGATTTTGGTACCAGTTTTTTTAAAGATAAGCCTGTGACTCAGCTGCTTTGGGAAAAGCTGCCTGTATCCTTATCCCTTGGCTTGTGGAGTACCTTGCTGATCTATATGGTGTCTATTCCATTAGGCATTAAAAAAGCCCGTCAACATGGTTTGTTATTTGATAAAAGTACGTCTATTTTATTGGCTATCGGCTATGCCATTCCTGCTTTTGCCTTTGCCATTTTACTCATTGTCTTTTTTGCAGGTGGTTCATATTTTCAGTGGTTTCCTCTGCAAGGTTTAGTTTCAGAGAATTTTGGTGAGTTAAGTGTGTTTGGCAAAATTGCAGATTATTTTTGGCATATGGCGTTGCCTTTGTTTGCTATGGTAATTGGTGGTTTTGCAGGCTTAACTTATCTGACCAAATACTCTTTTATGGAAGAACTGAATAAGCAATATGTTCTTGCTGCTCGTTCTAAAGGTTTGACTGAATCACGTGTGCTGTATGGGCATGTATTTCGTAATGCAATGCTCATAGTCATTGCGGGTCTACCAGAAGCATTGATTGGGATCTTCTTTGTGGGAAATCTATTTATTGAAATTATTTTCAATTTAGATGGTCTGGGATTGTTGGGATTTGAAGCCATCGTACAGCGTGATTATCCAGTGATTTTTGGCACCTTGTTTATTTTTACCTTGATGGGGCTGATATTAAGATTAATCAGTGATGTCATGTATCAAATGATTGATCCACGAATTAATTTTGATTCGCAGGGGGCAAAATAATGTCTCCGATCATGCAAGCACGTTTTCAACGTTTTAAAGAAAATAAATTAGGCTTTACATGCTTTATCAGTTTTGCCTTGATTTTTATGTTGTCTCTAGCTGTCGAGTTTATTGCCAATGATAAGCCGCTCTTGGTCAAATACGATGATTCTTTATATGTGCCGGTACTAAAAAGTTATCCAGAAACCGCTTTCGGTGGGGTATTTGAAACTGAGGCAGATTATAAAGATCCTGTGGTGCAGCAACTGATTGAAGATAAAGGTTGGGCTGTATGGCCACTGATTCAATTTTCCTATCAAACACCGAATTTAGAGTTGGCTGTGCCTGTGCCATCTGCACCGACTGCACAAAATTGGCTCGGTACCGATGACCAAGGACGTGATGTGCTGGCGCGTATTTTATATGGACTACGTGTGTCGCTCCTGTTTGGCTTTGCATTAACCTTCGCTTCAGCCATATTGGGCATCATCGTTGGGGCGATACAGGGCTATTATGGTGGCTGGGTAGACCTCATTGGTCAACGGATTTTAGAAGTCTGGGGTGGACTCCCGATGCTATTCATGGTGATGATTTTGGTCAGCATGTTTACGCCGAGTGTGTATTGGCTCTTTGTCATTATGCTGTTGTTTGGCTGGCCCACTTTAGTCGGCTTGGTTCGTGCAGAGTTTTTACGGGCGCGTAATTTTGACTATGTACGTGCAGCACGGAGTCTTGGTGTTACAGATAGCACCATTATGTTTCGGCATATCTTACCAAATGCGATGAGTTCCAGTCTTTCACAGCTACCTTTTATGCTTACGGCAAATATTACGGCACTAACAGCCCTAGATTTCTTAGGTTATGGCTTACCGCCTGATGCAGCGTCCTTAGGTGAGTTATTGCTTCAAGGGAAAAACAATCTGAATGCACCATGGCTTGCCTTATCGGGGTTCTTTACATTAGCGATCGTGCTGTCTTTATTGATTTACATTGGGGAGGCGACACGTGATGCATTCGATCCTAGACGTCAATAATCATCAAGTTAATGTACCTCCCATCGTATTAGCGGTTGAACATTTACATATTTCACATGCAGCACAGGTCTTGGTTGAAGACCTGAATTTTAAATTGCATGCAGGTGAAACGATAGCCATTGTTGGAGAAAGCGGTTCAGGTAAATCGATTAGCAGCCTAGCTATACTCGGTTTGTTGCCAAGTGATCTGCAGGTCACAGGCAGCGTCAGCCTGAATGGACAAAATATTCTTGGACTGAGTCCTGAGCAGCACCGAAACATTCGTGGACAGAAAATTGCCATGATTTTTCAAGAGCCGATGACGGCCTTAAATCCCTTACATCGTGTGGAAAAGATTGTTGGTGAGTCACTGTTGTTACAGGGATGGTCGAAGGCAAAAACACAACAGCGGGTTATAGAATTATTAAATGATGTGGGTATTCCGGATGCTGAAGATAAGTTACGGCGCTATCCACATGAGTTATCAGGCGGGCAGCGACAACGTGTCATGATTGCCATGGCATTGGCCTTAGATCCAGATATTTTAATTGCTGATGAGCCAACCACGGCTTTAGATGTCACTTTGCAAGCGCAAATCTTAAATTTATTAAAGTCGCTACAACAGCAGCGTAATATGGCGATGATCTTAATCAGCCATGACCTGAATTTGGTCAAGCGCTATGCAGAACATGTGATTGTGATGAGTCGTGGGCAAGTGGTGGAGCAAGGTGGTGTTCAGGAAATTTTTGGGCAGCCGAAGCAGGCGTATACCAAAAATCTGTTAGACCATGATTTTGGAGTAGCGATACAAGTTTCGCAAACTCAAAAACTTTTAGAATTACGCCAGTTAGGAGTGAAATTCCCAGTCAAACAAGGCTTATTGAACCGCATCAAAAATTATGTCGTTGCTGTAGAAGCTTTGGATTTAACAGTGGCTGAAGGTGAGTCGATCGGTATTGTTGGTGAGAGTGGTTCAGGGAAAAGCTCTTTAGCACTGGCTATTGCTCGGCTCATAGAAAGTGATGGTGAAATTATGTTAAATCAACACGCCATCAATCAACTTTCAGAAAAACAGCTCAGACCTTTACGTCGTGAATTTCAAATCGTCTTTCAAGATCCATTCAGTAGTTTAAATCCACGGCTCAATGTAGAGCAAACCATTGGCGAAGGTCTGGCCTTACAGCATTTATCTGCAAATGAAATTGTACAGCGTATAGATGAAGCTTTGCAGAAAGTCGAATTAGCCAGCTCATTTAAGCAGCGTTATCCACATGAGTTATCCGGTGGGCAACGGCAGAGAGTCGCCTTAGCACGTGCGTTGGTATTACGTCCTAAATTATTGATACTCGATGAACCCACATCTGCACTAGATCGGACGACACAAAAAGCCATCGTGAAGCTACTACGTCGCTTGCAGCAAGAATATAATATGAGTTATTTATTTATCAGTCATGATTTACACGTGGTCAAAGCCTTGTGTCAAAAAGTGTTGGTACTGCGACATGCCAAAGTCATGGAGTTTCAAGACACCGCAGATCTATTTACGCGACCACAAACGGGCTATACCCGTAAATTAATTGAAGCCAGCCAATACTAAAATCAAACTTATGGATATTTTGACAAGTGTCATTGTCAAAATATCCTTGACCTTTAGAAAATAATAATTAGAGTAAATACTCAGGACTTATTATTTCATTTTGGACATTGCCATGAGCCATTTAGCTGAAAGCTTTAAAATTCGTAATACCACATTTAAAAATCGCATCATTAAAGGTGCAATGAGTGAAGCATTGGCCAATACTGCAGGCCAACCCAATCACTTACATTTTGGATTATATGAAGCTTGGGCGAAGGGTGGTTTAGGCTGTGCCATAACCGGTAATGTCATGGTGGATTTTCGTGCTAAAAATGAGCCGGGGGTTGTTGTCGCTGAAACAGAGCGAGATTTGGCGCAGTTAACACAGTGGGCTGAGTTAGGTAAGAAGCACGGCATGGTGCAATTGGTTCAACTTTCACATCCGGGTCGTCAATGTCCTAAAGGTTTAAATAAGGAAACGGTTGCGCCGTCCGCTGTACCATTTAGTCCGATGTTAGCTACAACTTTTGGAACACCGCGCGAACTTCGTGAAGATGAAATTTTAGATATCATTCAGCGTTTTGCACGTGCCGCACACATTTGTGAAAAGGCAGGCTTCGAAGGCGTGCAATTGCATGGTGCGCATGGTTATTTAATTAGTCAGTTTTTGTCGCCACTGACCAATAAACGTCAAGATCAGTGGGGCGGTTCAAATGAAAATCGCATGCGCTTTTTGCTTGAAATCTATAAGGCAGTTCGTGCAGCGACGACCGATGATTTTATCATTTCGGTCAAACTGAATTCTGCTGATTTCCAAAGCGGCGGAATTAGCGAAGCAGATGTGATTGAGGTCTTTAAAGCAATAGATGCCGCAGGGATTGATATGATTGAAATCTCGGGCGGTTCCTATGAAGCGCCAGCGATGGCGGGGGCCAAAGAAGAAAAACGTAAAGCCAGTACCATTGCTCGTGAAGCTTATTTCCTCGATTTTGCGGACAATATCCGTAAAGAGGTAAAGTGTGCATTGATGGTTACAGGTGGGTTTAGAACCGTACAAGGCATGAATGCTGCACTAGACAGTGGAGCTTGTGATTTCATTGGTATTGCACGTCCATTCGCTGTTGAAGTCGATTTGGCTGATCGCTTATTGGCGGGGCAGGATGTTCGTTACGGTGTGGACAAAATTAAAACTGGCATACCAATGATTGATAAAATGGCGATTATGGAAATTATTTGGTATGCCGCTCAGTTTAAATCGATTGGTGAAGGCAAACAGCCAAATCCTAAACTTTCACCGTTAAAAGTGTTTTTTAAGTATCTTAAAGAAACCTTTGCACGAACAGATACACAAAAGTTCGTTAAAATGATATAATGCTTTATAATCAACCACATAACAAAAGACACCGACATGGCATGGAAACAAACAGGGCAGCTGTCCCTAGCAGACAGTC
>NZ_VPAK01000082.1:0-1249 GCF_013419295.1 Acinetobacter sp. YH12094 | reverse complement strand
GAGACCTTTGCACAAACCAGCGACCTACTCTCGACACCAATCTCAAACTCAACTAAAAACTGGAATTGGTGTTAAAAGATAGAAAAAGTCACCGAATTGGCATAACACTCTCCTAAATTGCAGTTAATTCAGATCTATTGGCTAGTTTTGCCAACCAACAGACACAATAACCCTAAGCCAATCCATATTTTTGTTTCAGACTTAGGGCCGTTTTTAAATTATGCACAATGCTAGCAAGCACTGTACTGGTATGAAATTGCATTAACCCTAAATGACGAGCCTTGCTCATCCCATAATGCAATTTAAAATGACCAAATACCCGTTCCACCGTATTTCTGGTTTGGCTCTTTTGGGTATTGGAACGTTTTTGTTGTTCGGTCAAAGGGGTATTACGCCATGCTCTATCATGAATATAATTGTTTATCGGTGGTTCATGCTTGGCAAGATAGTCGTCATGGGCTTGGCTTTTATACGCACTGTCAGCGTAAACAGCAGATTCATTCCCTGTTAAAAGCGTGGTAAAACATTGTGAATCATGCACATTGGCTGGGGTGGTTTCAACTTTTTTGACAAAGCTGTCTTCATCACAGTTTAGATGGATTTTAAAGCCGTAGGTGGTTTTCACTTTGCCTGTGCTGTCTTTTTTACTGACGTAGGCAGCTTCTTTGTCTTGGGTATTGTCGGTATGTTTGCCTTTTTTAGCTCGTTTGTTCTTGGCTTCGACGATACTGGCATCGATGATGCTGACACTGCCTGCTTTGATGATAATATTTTGCTCGGCTAGTTGCTCATTGATTTGGTTGAATAAGGGTTGGGTAAGTCCAAGTTCGCCTAGGTGTTTGTGGTATCGCCAGATGGTGCTGTGGTCAGGTACGTTATCGGTAAGCGATAGCCCGACAAAGCGGCGAAAGAGTAAGTCTCGTGCCAGTTGTTTTTCCATGGCTGGGTCTGATAAGCCATACAGTTTTTGTAGTAATAAGACTTTAAACATGATGACTGGGTGAAAGGCACTTTCGCCACGGTCGCTGTTATGAACATGACGTAAGGTGTGTTCGATAGTCTGCCAGTTGATGAGGTTGTGTAGTTCATCGAGTTCTTCAATGGCTTTGTGGTGATTAACTAGACTGTCTGCTAGGGACAGCTGCCCTGTTTGTTTCCATGCCATGTCGGTGTCTTTTGTTATGTGGTTGATTATAAAGCATTATATCATTTTAACGAACTTTTGTGTATCTGTTCGTGCAAAGGTTTC
>NZ_VPAK01000081.1:0-1301 GCF_013419295.1 Acinetobacter sp. YH12094 | reverse complement strand
AATGAAAGCAACATCTCACGAAGTGACGGACGTTCAGCCGTTGCTTGTGCTGCTTATCGTGCCTGTGAAAAATTAGAGGATCTGACTTTTGGAAAGACTCAGGACTACACTAAAAAAAAGGGACTTGCATACAAAAATATTTATGCACCAGAACATACCAATACAAAACTTTTAGACCGTCAAACACTTTGGAATACAGTAGAAAAAAAAGAATTCAATGCCAATGGCTCAATGAAAGCCAATGCACGACTCGCCAAAGAATATATCTGTGCTTTACCACATGAATTAACAGATGCAGAACGCATAAAAATCGTTGATGACTTTTGCCGAGACTTTGTGAACAAGCACAATGTTATTGTCGATGCCTGCATCCATGCACCACATGAACATAACGATGAAACCAATAATAAAAACTATCACGTACACATGATGTTCACGACCAGACTCATCAATGACAAAGGCGAATTAGGAAAGAAACAAAGAATCTTCAACGACCATGGTCCCGAGATCCTGAAGGACAGCCGAGCAACTTTTGCCAATGTTGTAAACACAGTATTGGAAAATGCCGGACTAGACGAACGCATCGACCACCGGAGTTACAAGGATCAGGGCTTAGACTTTCTTGAACCCACTCATCATGAAGGGCATGAAGCTACAGCACTTCGCAGACAATATGACGAGGAACAAAAAAGACCGCTTGAAGAACGTAACACTGAAATTGTGCTACCAAGAATTGCACTTGAAAATGATGCAATCAAAGCCAAAAATTTAGATGCTGCACGAGAATACCAACAGATCATCAAGGGCCTTGATCAAGAAATTATTGTTCCAAGTCGATTAGAAGATCAGATTACCCAGCTGGAAAACGAACTTCAGTTAACCGAAGCAGAAGAAAAAGAGCTTTTAGCAGAATTAGTAAATCTCAATCTAGAAGAAGAACGCCTGCAAGAACAACAGGTTCAACAGATCGACAACGCATATGATGACTTCATCCGGTGCCAAGATATTTATGCAGAATTTGCCAATCAGTTTTACACCATTCAAAGCAATGCTGCTGATAATCAAAAGCAGATTGAATCAAATCTCACCAAGACAAAACGATGGTTAGCAGAAAACAAAAGCGATTTTTACCTACATAGCAATAATTTGTTTTATGACTCTTATCATCATACTTACAGAGATATAAAAAAACCTGATTTTTATGCGACTGAAAAATCAGTAGAACAGGCAAAAAATGAGAACTGGAGAGAATACGCAACCGAGGTCGAACAACTTGCTAAAGAATACGATATTGAGAATGT
>NZ_VPAK01000080.1:0-1326 GCF_013419295.1 Acinetobacter sp. YH12094 | reverse complement strand
ACGATTGGTAAGAATCCACAACAAGTTGTTCTTCATGACGATGTATCTGAGGGTCTGTAGCTCAGTTGGTTAGAGCACACGCTTGATAAGCGTGGGGTCACAAGTTCAAGTCTTGTCAGACCCACCACTACTGACGAAGTACGGAAAATCAGAAACATTGACTTATTGATAAGCTGGGGACTTAGCTTAGTTGGTAGAGCGCCTGCTTTGCACGCAGGAGGTCAGGAGTTCGACTCTCCTAGTCTCCACCATACATTGCTACGCAATGTATAAAGAACGAAGCTAAAATAAACAATCAAACGATTGTTAGCTTAGTCCTTAAGCGATCAAGTGTTTAGGTTATAGAGCTTAGCAACAAAGTGGCGTATGATTCGCTCCATTGTTATTAAGCTCTGTGATTTATCACAGTTTCCTGACCTGACGAAGGCTGGAAAAATCATTAACAGAATATATTTGAGTTGAAATAATTTGTTCATACTCGTTGAAAGCAACATAGGCAACTATGAAGCAGACAATGAGTTACTAGCGAAATTAACTGAATCAAGCGTTTTGGTATATGAATCTAATTGAAGCTGTACAGTGATTAAGTTCACGAAGCTCTAAACTGTAATGTTGGTTGATCTACTTGTAGGATCAAACGACTGTTTGGGGTTGTATAGTCAAGTAATTAAGTGCATGTGGTGGATGCCTTGGCAGTCAGAGGCGATGAAAGACGTAATAGCCTGCGATAAGCTCCGGGGAGGCGGCAAATATCCTGTGATCCGGAGATTTCTGAATGGGGGAACCCACCCGCTATAAGGCGGGTATCATAAACTGAATACATAGGTTTATGAGGCGAACGAGGGGAAGTGAAACATCTCAGTACCCTTAGGAAAAGAAATCAATTGAGATTCCCTCAGTAGCGGCGAGCGAACGGGGAAAAGCCCATTAAGTTGTCTAAGCTTTAGTGGAACGCTCTGGGAAGTGCGACCATAGTAGGTGATAGTCCTGTACACGAAAGGGCTTAGATAATGATGTCGAGTAGGGCGAGGCACGTGAAACCTTGTCTGAATATGGGGGGACCATCCTCCAAGGCTAAATACTCCTGACTGACCGATAGTGAACCAGTACCGTGAGGGAAAGGCGAAAAGAACCCCTGTGAGGGGAGTGAAATAGATCCTGAAACCGCATGCATACAAGCAGTGGGAGCCGACTTGTTCGGTGACTGCGTACCTTTTGTATAATGGGTCAGCGACTTACATTCAGTAGCAAGGTTAACCGATTAGGGGAGCCGTAGAGAAATCGAGTCTTAATAGGGCGTTTAGTTGCTGGGTGTAGACCCGAAAC
>NZ_VPAK01000079.1:0-1370 GCF_013419295.1 Acinetobacter sp. YH12094 | reverse complement strand
CATAGGTATCTACACATTTTTTATAAATTGAATGCGATCTGAGCAATCGCATTCAGCTCATCAGACGAATACTCTGACAACAACTGAAGAGTGTTCAATAGTATTGAAAGCCCTGCCAGTATGGCAGGGGCACTTTCTAATTTTCCCCTTTTCTGTTGCCTACCTGAAATTCGGGTGAGAAATGCCCGAATTCTTATATTCTGCTCATCTGTACCACGCTGTACTCGCCATGTCAGCACACAAGCCATACTACTGATCAGTAGCCTTCTCAGGATTGCTTGAGGTGTCGTTTGTAGCCATGCCTCAACGTCATGTCCTGCCTGCTTAAGCAATTTAAAATAACACTCAATTGTCCAGCGCCAGTAATACCATGTACTCAATTCTGCTGTATCTATATCCATTGCAACATTACTCAGCAAACACCATCTCGCCACAATTTTACCGTCACAATCCTTAACGACAGAAACAACCAGCCTTGCATCGACAGCATCTCCCTGCTCAGGAGCAACCCGCTTCCCTGAGCTATCTTTCTGCTTTGGTTTTGCTGCGCGTGTTATGCGTATATGGGTCTCACCCACATGTAAAGTATGCTGATTGCCTTTGTAAGAAATATTTTTGATTGAATGCGTTTCTATCTTTTCTGCAATCTCGCCAACTTTGTATGTCTGACCGTGATACTCAACTCGATGACCTTCTTTGGCCCGAATCAGCCATTTGAAGCGATTCTTGCTCATCGCTCTTAGATGGGCAATTGAGTCACCTTCACGATCAATGATATGAACTTTTGTTTTCTCAACCGGATACTGTTCGATCGTTTTGATTTGTTCTGCGAGTGAATCCAAATGGGTTTTTCGCTCGCTGTATTGTTCACTGAATGTGGAATAACAGCCTGATGCGTCAGATAGCGTTTGAGCCAATGGTGCAATGGGAAGCCCCGATGCCGCATCAACCAGTAGACTGCTTTGCAGTTCATAGCCTGAATCATATTGATGGGTTCTTTGAAGACGCTGAGTTTTATTGTTATGTTTCACATATTGCAGTTGAGACCAATCATGAATAATTAGCGCATAAGGGTGAGAGGATTGATCAATCTGTTCAAATGCAAGTCGCTGTATTGGCTCATTCAATTGCTTGAAAGAGACTTTTTCATTATTGAGAAATCGCCAAACTGCCTGGGTGGTTGCAAAACTGGACTTCTGGGCAGAGGCCATTTCCTTAATTGCAGGGGCAAGTGAAGCAAGAGGATTCATATTAAGCTTTACGAGGGCGTTGTATCGTCTGACGAGACGTGTATCAAGATGGGAGATATTAAATTGAAGAGCATGCTCTTCAATTTAACCCAAAACTTGGGATTTGTGTAGATACCTATG
>NZ_VPAK01000078.1:0-1476 GCF_013419295.1 Acinetobacter sp. YH12094 | reverse complement strand
GTCGCGAACGTCGCCACCAGCATGGCCGACGCGCCCACTGCTTGAAGTAGACGGAAAGCGACAAAGGCCGGTGCAGTTGAAGACCAAGCTGCTCCCAGAGACGCAATGACGAAAGCCGTTGCGCCCGGCGATTAAGTTAATAAACATATTAAATCATTAATTAGTTTTTGTAGTTTAGAGAGTTTATTTCTTAGGGTTTCTATTCCTCAATTATTCCGTATCCTTCTGGTGCAGGAATCCCATGTTCCGAAGAACGACTGACTGATTCCCACTCTTTCCATGTAAATATACGTTTTTCTGCATTTTCAACAGCTAAATCATATACAAGGCTTCCCAGAACTAATCGGAGAGGCGGATTCTCACTATTAACCAGTTTCATTATAGCTTCGGCGGCTAACTTAGGATCACTATCCACCGATTCGTTTGAATATTGTTGGGCCAACTTTTCACGTAATGAATCATACTCTTTTTTCTGTGTAGTAAAACTCATTTTTAAGTATAGATTCGTCCAGTAACCTCCAGGTTCTACGATAGATACTTTTATACCAAAATGTGCAGCTTCTTGTGCTAAAGCCTCGCTAAATCCTTCTAAAGCAAATTTACTAGCGCTATAGATTCCCGACATTGGACCACTAATCAGTCCACCAATACTAGATATCTGGATAATATGACCTGATTCTTGTGCCCGCAAGTACGGCATAACAGCTTGACTTACCCATACTGTACCGAAGAAATTAGTTTCCATTTGGCTTCTAACTTCATCTTCACTAAATTCTTCAATCATTCCCATTACCATATTCCCTGCATTGTTAATGACAATATCGAGTCTTCCAAAATGTTTAATGGCAGTTTCCACTGTAGTCGAAACAGCACTTCTATCAGTAACATCAAGACTTAAAGGAAGTAACATTCCTTCAAACTGGCATTTTAACTCATTCAGTTTTTCAATATTTCTAGCAACACCAACAACCTTCTCTCCTGACTCCAATGCTTTTTTTGTGAATTCGTATCCTAGTCCACTGCTTGCACCTGTAATAAACCACACACGTGTATTTTCATTGTTATTAAATGTCATAAATAATCTCCTCCATTAATCATGTAATATTGGTATCATTCAATACCAATTTAAAACAAACAAAATAAAGAGCACAGGCAATCTGCCTATGCTCTAAATATAGAAATATAAAATTTCAACAGGATTAATCCGATTGTTGGTATCACAAATAAGCCATCAAATTCATTGATGTACCCTTTTCTACGAAGTGTCATGGGAGATCTCCCTTTAAAATAAAAAAGAGGAAGATTCCTCTCCCCCTTTTTACTATAACCGTATAATAAAGGTTTCCTATACGTATAGGAAGAATAAACGCCCTTTTCACCCAAGTCCAACAGCTTTGGACCGCAGTTGACTCTTTCGACACCCCTGCGATGCAACCCAATCCGGCTGACGGGGAGCCAGCAACGCTGAAAATTTAC
>NZ_VPAK01000077.1:0-1490 GCF_013419295.1 Acinetobacter sp. YH12094 | reverse complement strand
GATTCCACCTAGAAAAAATGCGAAACCATGGAAAGATACAAAGATCAGCTCGCTAGCGCGAAATGAATTACTTCGAACGGTTAATCTTGCGAAGCAGTGCTTCTCAGGCAGGACATTATGGAAAAAAATGGTCCGGCTATCATTGCCGAAGTTTGGTGGAAACCAAGATGCATTGCATCAAATTATTAGGCGATAAATTAATGGCAAGAAGCTTTCCTAGTCAGGTGAATGAGATTCATGCACGTGTAGCAGTCCTCAACAGATTTACGGAATTAGGTCGACCACTTACTCAAGTTACGCCTTAAATTTGGCTCAATTAAGGGCGCTTTGCATTTCAAATCTTTGTGCAACAAAGCCGTAAATAGACCAAACTACTTATCACTCTCCATAAGAAGTTTTGTATCATCTGGTATTTCATTATTTTTTATTTTCTGTAAATAACTTTTAGCAATTTCTTCATTATTACTTGCAGCAAGTGTTAGCCACTTTTCTGCTTTTACCAAATCTTGAGTTACTCCATTAGTTCCAAAAAAATAGGCTGTACCTAAATTAAGTTGAGCAAGTGAAGACCCCTTAGATGCAGCTAACTCTGACCAATAAATAAATTTCTCTCCACTTTTTGGTACGCCCTCACCAAATGCATATAATCCAGCCAATTCATTTTGGGCAATTACATCCCCACTTTCAGCAGACGTTTCTAAAAGTTTTAAATAATTTTCCTTATCGCCAGCTTCAGAATATTTCTGTATTTTTTGATATGAATCTTGCTCCGTTGATGTAATCTTTTCTGAATCAGGAAGTGTATTCGTTGATGTACCATTACTACAACCACTTACCATCAATAGGCTGAAAAAGATAGAATAAGAATATTTCATTTACTAACTCCAAAAATTAAAAACTTGACGGAAACCATTGAGAACTCGGAGGTACATTTAAATACACAGGATTTTCTTCTTGATATCTTTTCCCCAGTTCTTGTAATCGCTTCATTTCAGTACATTTGCCACTTGAGTTGCATTAGGCATAACTAATGCAGCGGTCTTTTGCTTCATCCAATAATGTAGATGCGCCGACAGGACTTGTATTAGTATAGACTACCCACCCATCGAAAATGCTTATGGTGAGGCAGGTAAACTATAATTAGCTAATGCTGGTACTGCTACTCAGCATGCTGAGTTATATTTTCTTGCACACTGCTTTTTTGGTCATTATCACTACACCCAGTTAACCCCAATAAAATTGCTAGTAAAAGTATTTCTTTCATTTATTTCTCCTTATTTTCAGTTATTTTACTTTTTAATAAATGACTATAATTGGTAAGAAATAAAAAAACCTGCTAATACTTTTCTCTTTAGTTACAAAAGGCTTTGTTGCACAAACCTATCTGTAAAGGCTTTTTCAGCGATATAATTTTCAAATGAAGAAGCCTATACACAAAATCTATCGCACAACCAATTGGCCCGCATATAACCGAGCACTCATGAGTCGCG
>NZ_VPAK01000075.1:0-2180 GCF_013419295.1 Acinetobacter sp. YH12094 | reverse complement strand
GTAAATTTTCAGCGTTGCTGGCTCCCCGTCAGCCGGATTGGGTTGCATCGCAGGGGTGTCGAAAGAGTCAACTGCGGTCCAAAGCTGTTGGACTTGGGTGAAAAGGGCGTTTATTCTTCCTATACGTGAACCGCATCCTACGGAATGAGTAACCCTTGCCCTATTGTGAGTAGAACGTCGTATAATTCAAACGAAAGCAGTTAATAGGTATGAAATATCACAGCACAAAAGAGCGACAGGACATGTTTAGATGATGTTATTATAAAATAATAACATCATGGATGAATAAAAAATAATTTTCTATCTTTACAACTATGTTATACTTCTATGATAAGGCTATGATGGCAAAGCCTTGGTTTTCCTAATCAAATAGTCGCCGAGATGGCTTCAATGCGACAGTAGGTCTACTGTCTCACAATTAATTCATGTATCAGATTTTTGTTCCCTGATGGGAAGTGTTATCCATACGAAAAGAATATGGGTAAAGTGTTACACCTGTATATGACATTCAGAATGTCCTGTCGGGGGAACTGGTACCAATTTAATAAAAGAAAACAGTATAGAAATGACAATCGAAGATATGCAAACATTAGCCCTAGAGCATGGGCTGAGAATTTCGGAAGAGATGAGCGTCAATGAGATGGGCATCGACTTTAGAGTTGCCTTTGTAAAGGAAGTAAACGGTGAGAACTGGGTACTCCGTATACCTCGAAGAAGCGATATGCTTGAACAAATCGAAAATGAAAGTAGAATATTGGATTTAGCCAAAAGAAACCTGTCGATCAATGTCCCTGATTGGAAAATTGTATCGGAGCGCCTAATAGCCTACCCTTTACTGGAGGATGCGCCTGCTCTGACATTCGATGCGATAACACATGAGGTTTCTTGGAACATAGATCGCGATAGCATAGCTTATGTGGAGTCTCTGGCAAAATCATTGGCCGAATTACATCGTATTACAGCTGACGATGTGAGAAAGAGCAACTTGAAAATAATGACTCCAAGTGAATTGAGGACCGAAATAGCTGACCGTATCCACTTGGTGAAATCTGAGATAGGTATCAGCGAGCCGTTGGAAAACAGATACCGTAGATGGTTGGACAATGACCCTTTGTGGCCTGAATTCACTTGTTTCATCCATGGCGATCTCTATGCAGGGCATGTCTTAACCTCGAAGGAAGGTAAGACCTCTGGTATCATAGATTGGTCTACTGCGCATATGGGTGATCCTGCACTGGACTTTTCTGGTCACGTATCGGTTTTTGGAGAGGATAGCCTGAAGAGTTTGATAACGGAGTATGCTAAACAAGGCGGAACGATATGGGATAGGCTCTACGAACAATCTATAGAGAGGGCTGCTGCAGCTCCATTAGCATATGGCGCTTTTGCGGTAGAGTGCAACGACGATAATCATATCAATGCCGCCAGAGCAGCCTTAGGTATTGTTCAATAAAATGATGTGAGGATACTTTTTTAAATGCTAAAATAGGAGTTCGATTGGTGCCACTTAAGAGTATCATTGATTTCTATTTTAGCCAGTATCCTCCACTTTTAGGAGCTCCTCGAAACTCGATTTTATGATCATCTCTTAAGATTTTGAGCCACCGCTCTACTATCTTGACAGGAACTAATAGCTCGTTTACTAAAAATGGTGCACGCTTTCCTGGATTAGTTCTTATCTGATTAAATAGTAGATTTACTCCCTCACTTACTCCCTCATTAGATTCGAAAAGTAGCTTTGATGAGACAATAACTCGAAAACCGTGCTGGAAATTTTCAAAGACAGGGGGACGCAGACCATAGGATGCGAAGCCTTCTTGGATTCGTTTGATGCCTGACCCATATTTTTCAATAAAATGCGCTTCTTTGAACGTGGCAGATATCCTTTTATTGCGCGCCCATGGCGAGTAATCTTCACGAAGAAGCTGATCAATCGTTAAGTTATCAGCTAAACCACCTGGATTGAAAAACTCTATGGAATTGTAATACACCCTGATTATGGAATCGGCAAATTAATTTGGACTTGGGTGAAAAGGGCGTTTATTCTTCCTATTACGTTGTCGGCAGCGGGCCAAAAAGGAATACGTCCATGCCCATCGAGGTGAAACCGGCTGTGAGCGCGGGTTCAAGCATATAGCCCGACAGGCGCGTATCCTTGCCGATCACGACACGATGGCGGT
>NZ_VPAK01000074.1:0-2197 GCF_013419295.1 Acinetobacter sp. YH12094 | reverse complement strand
ATACCCTATGCGCAAGTACCTTGCGGCTATGCCAATCAATCACAGCACATAAATAAACAAAGCCTTTTGCCATAGGGATATACGTTATATCCGTAGACCACACTTGATTACTGCGCTGAATAGCCAACCCTTTGAGCAGATATGGATATTTACGGTGAGCTTGATTAGCCTGGCTTAAATTTGGTTTGCAATATAACGCCTGAATACCCATTTTCTTCATTAAAGTACGTGTATGACGTCGTCCTATATGATGTCCTTGACGATTCAACAAATCACGCATCATACGACTGCCTGCAAAAGGATATTGCATATGTAATTCATCAATACATCGCATCAGCTTCAGATCTGATGCACTCACAGGTTTTGGGCGATAGTAATAACAACCACGGGAGACTTTCAGCAGCTTAGCTTGCTTAGATACTGAAATCTGAAGTGAGTCGTCGATTAACTTTTGTGGTTGAAGCGGCCCAGTTTCTTCAACACACCTTCTAAAAAATCAATTTCTAATGCCTGCTCACCGATTTTTGCATGTAGTTTTTTTAGATCGATGGGTGGTTCTGTTGGAGCTTTTGATTGATCGAAAGCTTGCGAGGAAGCTGAGATCAATTGATTTTTCCAGTCAATAATTTGGTTTTGATGAACATCAAACTCAGCACTCAATTCAGCAAGTGTTTTTTCTGCTTTAATCGCAGCAAGTGCTACCTTAGCTTTAAAATCATTTGAATGATTTCTTCTTGGTCTACGTGCCATAAAATACTCCATATATTGATGTTTATAACATCATTTGAGGAGCAGAATATCACTTATAGGAGTTGTTCAAATTTACGGATCCATCTCTATCCTGCTCTAGCTTCGATGATGATTTTTTGAATTTCTTCCCGTCGTTGTTTCTTCTTTTCATGGTAAATCCATACAGAAGAAATCAATACACTTATAATTAGTCCGCCAATCAGTACTTGTAGTCTTGTAAAGGCCATTTTTTATTGCTCTTATCATGTAGTTTTCATTTAATTAAATTAAGCATTTAAATATTAAAACTTAATGGCAATTAATGACAAAAACCCGTCAATTATTGACGGGTCAAGACATGACATGTCATTACATGTTTAGTAAATATTTTTTTAGAGAATTTGGATATTGCTGGCTTGCTTGCCTTTCTTGCCATTTGTAATTTCAAACATTACACGCTGACCTTCCTCTAGTACTTTATAGCCATCAATTCGTACTTCACTATAGTGTGCAAATAATTCTTCACCAGTATCGGAAGCAATAAATCCAAAACCTTTTGTACCGTTGAACCACTTCACTGTACCGTTTGTTAAATTAGACATTCATATTCCCTTTAAGTAATTATCAGTTTAGAAATTGCTGTAAATATTGATTAATTAACAAGCATATTCAATATAACCAATAATCCTTAAATATGAGGATACAACTGTTAGATCTATGTGAATCAAGTTCTTGTTTTATTTTGCAATTACACACAAAAGTGATAAATATCCCTCATATTAAGGTAATAATCAGATATAGATTGTAATATTCGATCATTCACACTTTCCATAAATTGAATGAAAAAAGCCCCACATATACATGTGAGGCTTCACCCAATTCATTTGCGCTGATATGAGCCAGTAAATTATAAAACACTTTAATCAAAATATGTATTCAAAATATATCTTTAAAGCATATTGATATGAACTATCGATTCAACTGCGTGTATGCCCATTTTAAAAATTTATCTTTATCATGAAAGTTTGGTACATTGATTAAGTGAATAAAACTCACTGCTCCAAATTTACCCGCAATCTTTTTAGGATCAACAATTTCAAAATCATTGTCATTACCTAAATTAAGTTCTTTGAAAAACTCCAGAACCTTGTTATGCAAACCTTGCTGTGAATGTTCAGTTCGCTCTATCAGAAAATCATAAATCTGGCTTAAAACATGTAATTCAAAATTTTTATTCATGACTTTCTTCTCATAATTGTTAAGGTTGAAATCCCAAACTAACGGTTATTATGAGAAAATTAAAGTAATCTAACATCCTGAAACAATATGCTTTGAAATATCTAATTGAAACCTTTGCACGAACAGATACACAAAAGTTCGTTAAAATGATATAATGCTTTATAATCAACCACATAACAAAAGACACCGACATGGCATGGAAACAAACAGGGCAGCTGTCCCTAGCAGA
>NZ_VPAK01000073.1:0-2221 GCF_013419295.1 Acinetobacter sp. YH12094 | reverse complement strand
TGAAATTCATGCACGTGTAGCAGTCCTCAACAGATTTACGGAATTAGGTCGACCACTTACCCAAGTTACGCCTTAAATTTGGCTCAATTAGGGGGCTTTGTATTTCAAATCTTTGTGCAACAAAGCCAGTGTAAAATATATCCTCAAACTTAATCATGCAATCAACTCCCTTAAATTTCTTAATTTTTTATGTTACTATTAAAAAACCATTAGCTAAAATTAAAATCAATCAATTGGACAACCAGTTAATTGCTTATTTCTATCAACATCTTTATAGAAAGCAACCCAAACATACACCCTATTATTATCTAAATCATCCCGGAAATAATTACCCTCCCTATCTTTTAATACCTGTTGGTTGGGATATAAAACTCTTATAGATTCATTTTTACCCCTACAAAAAACCCAATATTTATTATCTATTATGTAGTTTAAATACCATCCATTATTTAAAATTTTTTTTATTGTTTTATCAAACCTTTCATTTGAAAAATTTTTCTTTTCCAAACTTAAGGTAACCATATTATAGTATGAATTACCACTATATGATTCAACAACATAGCCATCATTAAAATTTTCTTTTAAATCTTTAGAAAACCTACCATTATATTCTTTTTCATTGGTAATGCATCCTACCTGCAGAACACTACAGAATAATATAAAAATTAATAATAATTTCATTTTAACCTCAAAAAGATTTATGCCATTGATCAAGAACATTCCCTATACTAGCCCCTTCAGGTGCCTTATTAAGAATACGTTCTATTTCTTTTGCTTCCACTTCTCTATTTATTTTTTTCAAATAGTCTACAGGAGATAAGTTTTTGTCACTTACTCCTCCGAAACTTAGATCCCATCCTGGTGTACCAATACCTAACTCAAATGCAAATGGTTGTTTTCCATTTATAGTATTCGCTACCATATCTTTATTTACAACGGTACTTCCCCCAAACTTAATTAATGCACCAGCATTTCCAGATAAAGATGCTCCTTGAATAAAGTTATCTGTAATTTCTGTGTAATTTGAGCCTTGACCATTAAATATACGCCCCATCAGGCTTTGTTGCACAAACCTATCTGTAAAGGCTTTTTCAGCGATATAATTTTTAAATGAAGAAGCCTACACACAAAATCTATCGCACAACCAATTGGCCCGCATATAACCGAGCACTCATGAGTCGCGGAAATATTGCCATTTGGTTTGATCCTGCTACGCAATGGTATGCTCCATCAAAAGGCAAACAAGGGCGAAATCAAACCTACTCCGACGCAGCTATCCAATGCTGTCTGATGATTAAATCTCTATTCCGTCTGTCTTTACGTATGGTCAGAGGCTTTGTTCAAAGTCTCATTCATCTTTATAGATTAGATTGGACAGCCCCAGATTATTCCACTATTTGTAGAAGACAAAAGCATATTGATATTGCAATTAACTATCAAAAAAGCAGTAATGGTCTCCATCTACTCGTTGATTCTACTGGCTTAAAGTTTTTAGGTGAAGGCGAATGGAAACGTAAAAAACATCAGCCTGAATATCGTCGCCAATGGGGTAAATTACATATTGGTATCGATGCTGAAACCCTTCAAATACGCGCTATTTAGCTCACAACCAACAATGTGAGTGATTCACAGGTGCTTGGTGATTTACGGGATCAGATTCCACAAGAAGAACAGATTGACTCCGTCTATACAGATGGGGCTTATGACACCAAGCAATGCCGCCAGGTAATCGCAGACCGACAAGCGCATGCGGTGATTCCACCAAGAAAAAATGCGAAACCTTGGAAAGATACAAAGACCAGCTCGCTAGAGCGAAATGAATTACTTCGAACAGTTAAACGTTTAGGCAGGACACTATGGAAAAAATGGTCAGGCTATCATCGCCGAAGTTTGGTAGAAACCAAGACGGTATCTCAGGTGATTGGCTTAGTACAAGGAATTTCAAAAGCCAAGTCAATGACATGCATGCACGTGTGGCAGTATTAAATAAATTTACGGAGTTGGGCGGACCTCACACCCAAGTTGTCACTTAAATTTAGATAACTTGGGGAAAGTTTAGCTTTTGAATGTTTGTGCAACAAAGCAATTATAATCGGCTTTGTTGCACAAACCTATCTGTAAAGGCTTTTTCAGCGATATAATTTTCAAATGAAGAAGCCTATACACAAAATCTATCGCACAACCAATTGGCCCGCATATAACCGAGCACTCATGAGTCGCG
>NZ_VPAK01000008.1:0-144133 GCF_013419295.1 Acinetobacter sp. YH12094 | reverse complement strand
GCGTTTCCATTCGCCCTCACCTAGAAACTTCATGCCTGTAGAGTCCATGAGTAGATGCAGCCCATCGCTACTTTTTTGGTAGCTGATTACAATATCAATATGCTTTTGTCTTCTACAAAGCGTGGTGCAATCTGGAGCTATCCAATTTAATCCGCAAAGTTTAATCAGACTTTGCACAAAGCCAGTGACCATACGTAAAGACAGACGGAATAAGGATTTAATCATTAAGCAGCATTGGATGGCTGCGTCGGAGTAGGTTTGATTTCGCCCTTGTTTGCCTTTTGATGGCGCATACCATTGCGTAGCAGGATCAAACCAAATGGCAATATTTCCGCGACTCATGAGTGCTCGGTTATATGCGGGCCAATTGGTTGTGCGGTAGATTTTGTGTGTAGGCTTCTTCATTTGAAAATTATATCGCTGAAAAACCCTTTACAGATAGGTTTGTGCAACAAAGCCTATTTAAAATACAGTATCTCAAACACCTTAGTATGTAGAAACATCATAGAGGTATAGCGTATACATGTTTTAAAAATAATAAATTAAAAATATAGTTATATTTTTAACCGTATTTAGTTGCACTAGAGCTGCTTATATTAGGTTAATTTTAATGATTCTTTTCTACCTTAGCCTCAGAAAATAAAACTTAATCCAAGACATTTTAAGCGTTTATGTATGCAAAGAGATTTAATCCGTAGGTATATGTATGAATTCAGTGAGAATTAAATTGCTGACATAATATGTTCGATAAACTTATGACCTAACACACATTATTCAAATACTTTGTGCTCAGTTATATTTACCCCTTTACCCCAAAGTGATTACTTAAAAGTGGAGAATAAAAATGTCACAAGAATACGTTGAACAAGATCAGCGACAAAAATTATGGGAACTCATTAAAGACGTGCGTTTCACCATGATTAGCCATGTCACTGACAAGCAAGAAATTCATTCTCAACCTATGACTATGCTTAATTCTGATAAGATGAATGAGCATGAAAATATCTATTTTCTTATGAAAGAAAACAATGACCTTGTAGAGGCAGTCAATGCAGGTCGTAATCATCTTGGATTAGCATTCGCTAAACCTTCAGACGATATTTATGTATCAATTAGTGCTCATGGAGAAATCAGTACAGATGCGGCCCTAATCGATAAATTATGGAATCCTTGGGCTGAAAACTGGTTCGATGGCAAGACTGATCCTACTGTTCGCGTTTTGATAGCTAATGCTATTAGTGCAGAATTCTGGAATGTCAAAGACAATAAAGTCACCCATTTATTCAAAGTTTTGAAGGGCAATTTAACGGGTAAAACTCAAGAACTTGATACTGAACATAATACCCTGAACTTAGAATAAATGATTTTATTGATTTGAATTAATGCTTTAATTTTAGGTTAATTTGGATTGTCCCATAGTTAGTCAAATACATATATGATCTCGAATGAATGGTTTCACCAGCTCAAACATCAATTTAAAAAAGGCTGCATCAAGCAGCCTTTTTTGCGTATATAAATTGATTCAACTTACCTTTTGAATTAATTGCGCTTTGGCCACTTCTTGTTGCTTTAACAAGTTACGTTGGATTTTTCCACTCGATGTTTTAGGCAACCCATCTACAAATTCAATTTCTTTTGGATAAGCATGCTTGGATAAACGAGATCGTACATAGGCTTGTAGTTTATCCATGAGTTCTGAACTTGCTTGATATTGTGGTTTCAATACCACAAAAGCTTTAACCAATTCAGTTCGCTCAGGATCAGGCTTACCAATAACTGCTGACTCTAAAACCTCTTCGCACTCTAATAATGTGCTTTCCACATCGAAAGGTCCTACACGATAGCCTGACGTTGTAATGACATCGTCAGCACGACCCACAAAATCAATTCCGCCTTCTTCATTTAAACGAACAGTATCACCAGTTAAATAGTAGTTACCTACAAAGGCTTTACGGTTATTACCACCATAGCCTGTGAACCACATGAGTGGAGATTGCGACCAGTCTAATGCTAATGTTCCAATCCCACCACGTTCAATTTCTTGGTGGTCTTTATTGAGCACCGCGAAACGATGACCCGGTATAGCAAAACCGGCTGAACCCACTTTTTTGTAGTGTTCTAAAGCGTGATGATTTGCAATCACCATACCGAGTTCTGTTTGCCCATATTGGTCATAAATATTGACGTTTAAATCGTGATTAAACCATTGAATCACTTCAGGCGTTAGCGGCTCACCTGCGCTACTCACAACCCGTAAATGTGATTTTATGGATGCGTCAAATTTTTCTTTGAAGCCAAAGAACATACGAAAAGCCGTTGGTGAACCAGTCAAATTACTGACTTTATATTTTTTGATGACTTGAAGTGCATGATCAACACTAAAAGCCCGTTCATCCATAATAATGCTGTGTCCTAAACTTAATGGCCCTGCAATTCCATAGTACAAACCATAAGCCCAACCCGGATCTGCCAAATTCCAAAATGAATCTTCATCACGCAAATCAACCGCATGTGTCATATACCCTTTAAATGCCAATAACGCTTTGTGTGGCACAGGTACAGACTTGGCTAAACCGGTCGTTCCTGATGTAAACATCATTAAAAATTCATCGTCAAATGAACGGGGAACTGAGTTAAATGTGGCGTCATGCAATTGCAACTCTGACCAAAAGTCAGGATCTGTTTGAATTGCTTGATCGGCATGTACGTTTAAAATATGCGGTAAATCAATGTGATTAAGTTTTGATCGTTGCTCAGTGTTGGTTACAATCAGCTTTGTTCCCGCAGTTTGCACCCGATGCTCAATCGCTTTGGACTCAAATGCCGTAAACAAAGGCTGATAAATTGCCCCTATACGCCATGTTGCCAAAATAGTAATCAATAACTCTGCAGTACGGGGTAATAGACCTGCAATGCAATCACCTGCTTTTAGCCCAATGCGCTGATAATAATTCGCCAATTGTGCAGAAGCTAAATCTAATTGCTCAAAAGTCCATTGTTCAGATTCACCATTTTTACCTTCCCAAATCAGCGCAGTTCTATTTTGCCCAACATAGCGCCCACAACATTCATCATAAGCATTGATTGAACTTGGCGTACCGACC
This sequence comes from Acinetobacter sp. YH12094, assembly GCF_013419295.1. Taxonomy (NCBI): domain Bacteria; kingdom Pseudomonadati; phylum Pseudomonadota; class Gammaproteobacteria; order Moraxellales; family Moraxellaceae; genus Acinetobacter; species Acinetobacter sp. YH12094. The sequence goes on along the minus strand of NZ_VPAK01000008.1, from coordinate 141,029 downwards.
AATTGTTCTGCAACCATTTTTTCAAAATTAAAATCACGATATGCTTGTTCTAGTGTCTTCATGACGACAATTCCTATCCTGTTCTCTATGATTCAAAGTGCAAGACTTTGAGGTTTATTGATCTTGTTGTTGTACCGCTGCGTACTAGTGACGATTCCTTTGCCACATCCGCTTTTACTGCTTTTCTATACACCGATTGCAATGTCGGTTTTTTAGTTTTGAAACTTATACTCTTCGACAATCTATTCGTAAATTACCTATTCTTAGACTGTCTATACCTAGATAACCATGTTTGGATGTGCCCTGCAATTTCCATAACCATCAACGCCATTGCAGGGTTTGAACATCGACTAAAGTCTATTTTTTAACCTTTCACCCTTTGGTGACTTCACGTGCAATCACCAGCCGCTGAATGTCCGATGCACCTTCATAGATTTGACTGACACGCACATCACGATAAATTCGTTCTACTGGAAAATCAGATACATAACCATAGCCCCCATGGATCTGAATCGCATCTGAACACACCCGTTCAGCCATCGTCGATGCAAAAAGTTTCGCCATCGAGGCTTCTTTTAAACATGGAAAACCTGCATCTTTTAACGTCGCTGCATGGAAAATCAATTGGCGAGCCGCCTCAATTTGGGTAGCCATATCCGCGAGGCGAAATGCCACGGCCTGATGCTGTACAATCTCTACGCCGAATGCCTTGCGTTCATTGGCATATTCAACGGCTGCATCTAATGCTGCTCGTGCCATACCCACAGACTGCGCTGCAATACCAATTCGACCTGACTCTAGGTTTGATAAGGCAATTTTATAGCCTTCACCCTCTTGGCCTAAAAGACTATCCGCAGGAATACGACAGTCATCTAAAACAATAGTTGCTGTATCGGAACAATGCTGACCCATTTTGTCTTCTAAACGCGTTACGATATAACCCGGCGCATCCGTTGGTACTAAAAAGCACGAAATCCCTTTTTTACCTGCAGACTTATCCGTTACCGCAAAAACCAAGGCTACTTGGGCATGTTTTCCTGTGGTAATAAATTGCTTGGTGCCATTTAACACCCACTCATCACCATCACGCTCCGCTTTACATTCCAATGCGCTCGCATCTGAACCCACTTGTGGTTCTGTTAGGCAAAAACAACCTAACCATTCGCCAGTGGCTAATTTTTTTAAGTATTTTTCTTTTTGTGCTTCTGTACCATAACGCTGCGTAATGCCACAAGGTAGTGAGTTTTGTACGCTAACAATTGTGGAAATCGCACCATCGCCAGCAGCAATTTCTTCTAAGGCAACAACCAAAGACACATAGTCTAAACCTGCACCCCCCCATTTATCCGAAACCGTCATGCCTAAAGCACCTAGCTCACCCAGTTCCTTAAGTTCTTGTGCAGGAAATGCTGCCGTTTTGTCACGCTCAGCTGCCGTTGGTTTCAGTTTTTCTTGCGAATAGCTTCGCATCATGTCCTGAACCATTTTTTGTTCATCATTTAAAATCATGAGACTTCCTTTTCTAAATCTTTTATAGCGCGTATAGCTTTAAATTTTGGATAACTGCGGAATTAAAAATACTTTGGCTGTATAAAGCAAAGTTGGATACACGACGACGTCATTTGCAACTGTCTGAGGCAAGACGCCATTAATCTCTAATGTTTCTGTAACCTGTAAATCAATAAATATTTGATGACGAGTTTTGCAAATGACAATGGTTTTGGTTACTTTTGCCGAAACAAAAGTAACGAGATGAACTACTGTCAACGAAGTTATTCTCGATATGACTCCGTCGTAGAAGCCTGAATAAGCAGTTTTAATAAATAACTATTTAGGCTGCATACGAATCGCGCCATCAAGACGAATCACTTCGCCATTGAGATAAGCATTTTCAAAAATATGCGTCACTAATTTTGCAAACTCTTGTGGTTTTGCTAAACGTGGAGGGAATGGCACCATTTGCCCCAAAGCATCTTGTACATTTTGTGCTAAGCCTTTGAGCATCGGCGTTTCCATAATGCCCGGAGCAATGGTCATCACACGGATTGATTCACGTGCAAGCTCACGTGCAAGAGGTAATGTCATTGCAACCACTGCCCCTTTTGATGCTGCATAAGCCGACTGACCAATTTGACCATCAAAAGCCGCAACCGATGCCGTATTCACAATCACGCCACGCTCTTCTTCACCTGCTTTTAATTCATATTTAGCAATCAGTTGTGCCGCATAGCGCAGCATATTGAATGTACCTGAAACATTAATATTTAATACTTTTTGGAACATCGCCAAATCATGTAATCCGTCACGACCTAAAACTTTTGCAGAGGGTGCGATACCTGCGCAGTTCACTAAGCCATTAAGTTGACCAAATTCCGCTTCAACTTGTGTAAAGAAAGTGCCTACCGCTTGTTCATCAGTGACATCCAATTGAACAAATTTCGCATGATCACCCAGTTGACGTTGCATTGCTTCGCCATGCTCATGATTCATATCCACAATAATCACTTTTGCGCCCAGGCCAATTAGATGTGTTGCTGTCGCAGCGCCTAGTCCTGATGCACCACCTGTCACAACAAAAACTTTTCCTTTAATGTCCATAGCATTTCCCTATTTATGATGTCTTGTTTTAAATTCGACTTAAGATGCAGAGTAAACAGAGAATTTATTCAGTACAATTTCCAAATGTTGCATCTTTACTGATGTATTTGGACAATTCTGAACAAGGACCTATCCGCACATATGCCGAAGCATGGACTCGAATACAGTAAAGGGACGATTTCTATCGACTTGGTGCATGAAGCATTACACGATGCGCAAAAAAAGCACTTTGATATTTCTGCTATTTTACAAAAGGCGGGTATTCCCTCAGAGTTACTGCTATCAAGTAAGACCAGAGTTTCTGTTTCTCAATATGCGGCTTTATGGACTCATCTTGCAGATGTGATGGATGATGAATTTTTTGGCATGGATCGGCATGCCATGCGACGTGGTAGTTTTAAGCTACTGTCGAAAATGATCATGCATAACAGCACCTTGGGCGATGCACTCAAGCAAATCCTACAATTTTTAAATCTGGTTTTAGATGACTTGCATAGTGATTTAACCATTGAAGATCACTTTGCTTATATCGTGATCTATGACCAACAAGCGCCTAAACGCATGTTCAGCTATGCAACATATTTGATGCTCATCCATACGCTACTGTGCTGGTTGAGTGGACAACGGATTTTATTAAACCAAATCCAATTTAAATGTGATGCACCACTTGATGATCACGACTACAAAGTTCGCTTCTGTGAAAATATTCATTACCAAGCCAGTCAAAACTATATACAGCTCGATGCCAGTTATTTAAGCCTTCCAATCAAACAAGACACACGTTCGTGGTATCAATTCCTACAACAAACACCTGAAAACCTTTTGGTACGCTTTAAAAACCCGTATGCGCTCAGCAGCCAAATTCGTAAACAACTGTTAGACGTTCCTCCTGCCGAATGGTTAGAGTTTTATGAGTTGGCGGTCAAAATGAATATGTCGGAAGCCACGATGCATCGCCGTCTTAAAAGTGAAGGTGTGAGTTATCAACAACTCAAAAATGATATCCGACGAGATACCGCCATCGATTTTTTAACCCATACCGATAAAAGCTTGCAAGATATCAGTGAAGAACTGAATTTTCATGATCCGAGTGCTTTCCATCGGGCTTTTAAAAAATGGACAGGCGTCAGTCCCGGTGCGTATCGACAAAATAATGCGCCTGAATTCAAGGCCTAAAATTTGATATTCGCTATTTATAAATTGAATATTCATCTAATTAATAGAAAATCAATAACTTAAAAATATTCAATAAATAGACTGACCATTCATCCTTGAACGATTGCTACTTTAGTCTAATTAGGTTATTTTTCACTCAATTTAAAGCGCTTTGCTTATTTATTTTCCAATTCTCCTGCATCTCCTTGAAAGGCTTTCCTATGCTTAAGATGATTGATGTTCTTGAACAACAACTTGTTCAAAACTTTTCAGATTCTCTTTTCACTCAGATTGACACAATTGATGACCTGTTTCATGAACAGCTTAAAACTATTGCAGATATCGATTTGCAAAATTTGATCTCACAATTTTTTAGCACTGAAAATGCAGTTGAAGTTGCTCATGCACTGGATATCCAAGCGGATGACATTGAAGCAATTCAAGCAGGTGCAAATCTAAAAGATGAAAATTTAGTAAATGCAACTGCAAAAATTATTGCTTACTGTCTTGCAGTAGAAACAGCAGCTTTAGAACAAGTTGAAGTTTTCGATAGCTTACAAGATTACCCAATGTAAGTATTGATCACATATAAAAAGCAGCGAGAGCTGCTTTTTTATTGGAAAAGTTATTTTAAGTCTGTAATTCACTATAATTTTTGAATATTCTTTACACTAAAATATCTAAGCATTTTTCATGCAAGTTTACACATTAATTTATATAACGAAATTTCATCACAATTAAATCCAATAAAGTATTCTAAATCAAATACCTATATTTGATTTATACGCTTATCTCGATTTCTATTATTCTTAGCATTTATTCTGTTTTGTTTCTGAAATATTTCCGTCGTATCTATGTGCTCATAATTCAACACTTGATTGTGAACGATATGACTTCCCTATTTAAAAGCTCAAAACTAATTTTTTCTACGCTGACATTCAGCCTATTCAGTAGCTCTATCTTTGCTGCTATTCCTTCGACACTTAAACTGGATTATGCCTACTATGCACCGACCAGTTTAGTGGTGAAGGAACAAAAACTCTTAGAAAAAGCATTACCCAAAACACAAATTAAATGAGTCTTTAGCCAAGGTAGTAATCGCTCACTCGAATATCTCAATAGTGGCAGTGTGGATTTTGCCTCAACGGCAGGACTTGCAGCCGTTTTGAGTCGTACCAATGGCAATCCGATTAAAACTGTATACATCCAGTCACAGCCTGAATGGACGGCATTGCTTGTGGCAAAAAACTCTCCGATTAAAAGTCTGAAAGACCTCAAAGGCAAAAAAATTGCAGCGACCAAAGGAACCGATCCATTCATGTTTACTTTGCAGTCTTTGGAAACAGTCGGCCTCAATAAACGTGATGTGCAATTGGTACATTTACAACATCCTGATGGAAAAACGCTTTAGAACGTGGTCAAGTCGATGCATGGGCGGGATTAGATCCACTCATGGCATCTGCACAAGTACAATCAGGCACGCGTTTGCTTTATCGAAATGTGGGTTTTAACAGCTATAGCGTTTTAAGTACCAAACAACAATTTAGCCAGCAAAGTCCTGAAGCCGTTGAAGCTGTGATTAAAGCCTATGAACAAGCACGACAACGGGCCAAAGCCAATCCAGATAAATTAGCCCAATTATTGGCACGTGAGTCCAAGCTTCCATTGGCTGTTGCCAAGCTCCAGTTGAGTCGTACCAACTTTAATCAAAATATCCCAACAGCTAAACATATTGCTGCTTTAAAGAAATCTGGCACGATTTTGACTGAGGAAGATTTAGTTCGTAAAGGAACCAATGTCAATCAAGTCATTGACCAACTTTTTGATGCACGTTATGCGAAAAAGGTTGTGAAATAACATGTCATCATCACTGACTCAACCCAAAATCGATACGGCGGTTTCGACCGCTTCCGATTCATCAAACCATATAAAACCCAAGTTGATCTTGATTTTAAAAGGTCTTGCTCTACCTGTGGTTTTATTGCTGCTATGTGAAATCTTGATCAAAAATGGTGTTATCGAACCGTATCTACTCCCTGCTCCGAGTAGCCTTTGGCAGTCATTTATAGAGTTATCTGAAGGTGAACTTTGGCAGCATATCTGGACTAGTACTTGGCGGGTATTTTTAGGCTTTTTTATTGGTAGCGGACTTGCTCTGATTTTTGCACTCTTGGTCGGTTTGAACAAACAAGCCGAAGCATTTTTGGAACCTACATTTTCAGCAATTAAATCTATCCCCAGTTTGGCGTGGATTCCCTTACTGCTCTTATGGTTAGGTATTGATGAATCTTCAAAAATCACCCTCATTGCCATAGGTGCTTTTTTCCCGACCTATACCAATACCGTTGCAGCGATTCAAGGTGTAGACCGAAAACTCATTGAAGTTGCACAAGTTTATCGTTTGAAATATTTCAGGCAGATTCGTGAGATTATTTTACCTGCTGCATCGCCCGGTATACTTACAGGCTTACGCAATAGTTTAAGTTTGGCGTGGATGTTTATGATTGCTGCCGAACTGATTGCAGCCACGCAAGGTATTGGCTATTTGCTCAGTGATGGTCGTGAAACCTCACGTCCAGATATCATGATTATCGCCATTATTCTATTGGCACTCTTAGGGAAAATCACCGATAGCCTGATGAAATATCTAGAACAATATCTATTGCGTTGGCGAGATGTGGTGAAGTAAACCTATTTTCTACACTTGCAAATGCACACATACAAACGCTCACATGTGAATTGAAAAACAAAAAAATAAAGCGCATTCGATGCGCTTTATTTTTGACTATTTCTCTAATACCAAATCAATGTTGCCACTGACCTAAGCTGACACGGTCATTGCCACCATAATCTTTTACAGTCCGAACATTTCGATAACCAGCTTGTAAGAACAAATGTCTGACTGCTTCCCCTTGGTCATAACCATGTTCGAGCACCACCCAACCATTCACGGTTAAATGTTTTTTGGCTTGAAGAATGATTTGTTCAAGATCTGCAAGCCCATGATTATCTGCAACCAAAGCACGTTCAGGCTCTGTTGCCAAATCCTTCATGTGTACATCATCAGCATCGATATACGGCGGATTTGACACAATTACATCAAAGAAAGCACGACCAAAGGGTTTCAACCAAGAACCTAAGACAAACTGCACATGTTCAAGATCATGCTTTTTGGCATTAAACTCAGCGACTTCCAATGTAGGTTCGTAAATATCTGAAGCCACAATTGACCAATCTGGACGTTCACTGGCTAATGATAACGCTACAGCACCAGTTCCTGTTCCTAAATCGACCACACGAGCATCTTCAGGAAGTTCTAAACGCAGTACAGTTTCAACAAGTACTTCCGTATCAGGACGTGGCACCAAAGTATCTTTAGTCACTTTTAAGTCTAGCGTCCAAAATGGCTGAGAACCTATGACATAAGCCAAAGGCTCACCCGCAGCAATACGAGTAAGACTGTCGACATACAGTTGTTCTTGTTCTGCCGTCAATTCTTGATCCTTTTTCATGATTAAATCAAAAGAATCAATCTTGGTGATATGCTCTAACAACCACGCATTTTCCTGACGTTCATAACTCTCAGGTTCACCACGATAGGCCAAAGCCTGTGCAATATTCATTAGCCACCATTCTGCTGTGCTAATAACGCCAACTGATCGGCTTGATATTCACGATGCAAACTATCTAGCAATTCAGTCAAATCACCTTCCATCACTGCATCCAACTTATACAGTGTTAGGTTAATACGATGATCAGTCATACGACCTTGTGGATAGTTATAGGTACGAATACGCTCAGAACGGTCACCAGAACCCACCAAGTCACGTCGCATTTCAGACGTCGCGGCATCTGCCGCCGCACGTTTGGCATTTTCTAAACGAGAAACCAACAGCGCCATCGCTTTGGCTTTGTTTTTATGTTGTGAACGTTCGTCCTGACATTCTACAACTGTACCCGTTGGAATATGGGTAATACGTACAGCAGAGTCAGTTTTGTTAATGTGCTGACCACCCGCACCAGATGCACGATAGGTATCAATACGTAATTCTGAAGGATTAATTTCAACACTGGTGTCTACATCAATTTCCGGCAAAATCGCAACAGTACATGCCGAAGTATGAACACGACCTTGTGACTCTGTTGCAGGAACACGCTGTACACGATGTGCACCACTTTCAAATTTCAAACGACCATATACGCCTTCACCATTGATGAGGCAAATCACTTCTTTATAACCGCCGTGTTCGCCGTCATTTTCAGACAACACTTCAATACGCCAACCTTGTGATTCAGCATATTTACTGTACATGCGATACAAGTCACCCGAGAAAATTGCAGCTTCGTCACCACCTGTTCCGGCACGGATTTCTAAATAAGCAGAGTTCGCATCATTCGGATCTTTTGGAATCATCAGAATGTTTAAGTCTGCTTCAAGCTGACCGATCAAAGCTTTATTTTCTTTGATTTCCTCAACGGCCATCTCTTTAAAATCTGGATCCGTCATCATTACTTCAGCAGTCTCAATATCTTCTTCAGCTTGACGGTATTTTTTCCAAACTTCAGTGATTTCAGATAAATCACTATGCTCACGTGACAACTGACGGAAACGTTTGTTGTCTGAAATGACTTCTACATCTGCGAGTAATGCATTTAATTCTTCGTGACGGTCAGAGAGCTGATCTAATCGTAAACGTAACGATTCTTTCATTTTTCAAAAAATCTCAATACACAGGCTCTACCGCTAAACTTTCACGGATATGCCAAAATTCAAAATAATGGCGCTAGTGTACCGATAATGGGTCTGAAATGACATATATATTGTTTTTTGGCCTATCAATGACCCTAAATATCAAAGTGTGAACTTCATCACTCCTACCTTTCTCCACAAAGTCGTACAGATTTTCTGCATTCGACCATTTTTTCACAATATTAATAAAACTTATACAAACTAGACACTCAAATCATCAAATAAAGAGAAAGCTCTCCATATTTATAGCGAATAGTTTTGTTACATTTACTGCCATCGAAATGATTAAGAAAAGTCCTCGCGTTTATGAAGGACATGGAGTGAACTATGAAACTGAATACTCTTTTAATGACAGCCACTCTAGCAACTGCTTCTATGTTCACTGTGTCTGCAAATGCAGATAGTACAACACGCGTTGCTGCAGCTAGTGCATTAGGTAGTGTTGCAGGTACTGCAATTGGTAAAAATATGGGCGGTAATACCGGCGCTACAATTGGTGCCGCTCTTGGTGGTGCTGGTGGTGCTGCGGTAGCAAGTAATAAACGCAACCGTACAGAATCTGCTATCGGCGGTGCTTTAGGTGGTGGTACAGGTTATACTGTTGGTAAAAGCATGGGCGGTACAAACGGTGGTTACATCGGCTCTGCACTAGGTGCTGCTGGTGGTGCTGCTCTAGGTAATAAAATCTCTAAAGATAAAGCTTACGACAAACACCAAGAACGTAAATACAAAAAACGTTACCGTCGTCGTCACTAATTCAAAATTAGTGAGTCCTTATTGAATAGTGAAAATAGCACCTTCGGGTGCTTTTTTATGTATCGCCTTTTTCAAATGATAAATACAACTTTATTTATTGCTCCTGATAAATATTTAGATTTGCCTTCCCTCCAACCAAGTCATCAATCATGTAGAAATAAAGTGCAAAATTTACATTGCAGCAACGGAACACGTATTTTATTTCACATCACGCTCCAAATATTCGCTATGTGTTTTCATATATTGATATCAACAGATAAACATCATGCTTCGTAGGGAGTTTAAAAATGAAAATTAATAAAATTCTATTCAGTGCAGCAATTGCCGCTTCAGCACTTACTATGACTGCAACACATGCAGGTAATAGCACCAATACTGCATTAACATCTGCTTTAGGTGGTGTTGTTGGTGCAGCAATCGGTAACCAAGTTGGCGGCCAAACTGGCGCAATGATTGGTTCAGCAATTGGTGGCGGTGCAGGTGCAGCAGCATCGGCAAACAAACGTGACCGTAATGGTGCCATCATCGGTGGTGCACTTGGTGGCGCAGGTGGTTATACCGTAGGTAAAAACATGGGCGGCACAAACGGTGGTTATATCGGTGCTGCACTTGGTTCAGCTGGTGGTTCTGCACTAGGTAAAAAAGTGTCTGAAGACCGTCGCTATGATGACCGCTACAATGGTCGTTATGATGATCGCTATGACCGTCGTTATAACAACCGTGGCTATCGTACCAATAATTATAGCTACCACGACCGAGGCTACCGTGGAGACAATGGTCGTCACTTAGGTTGGTACAAAAACGGTAAACGTTAATCGATATATTTCAATGAAAAAAAATCAGCACCTTCGGGTGCTTTTTTTGTATATAAAAAAAGTTTAGATATATCTAAAGTTGTCTTTTTACACCGCCCCACAACCATATCGAATTTATTCGATATACATTAGGTATTTTATATCGTATTATTTCGATATAAAGATCTCTGAGAGAAAACATGCGTACTCTAGCCGATACAAAATTTTCAATACTTGAACTCGCACCTGTTCGAGATGATAAAACCATCGAATTTTCGCTCAAACATGCACTCCAGTTAGCACAGAAAGCAGAACAACTTGGCTATGAGCGTCTATGGTTAGCCGAACACCACAATATGGACGGCATCGCAAGTTCTGCAACTGCGGTTTTACTCGGTTATCTCTTAGCAAATACACAATCCATCAAGCTCGGTTCAGGCGGGATTATGTTGCCCAACCATGCGCCTTTAGTTGTCGCTGAACAATTTGGCACACTTGAAACGTTATATCCTGGACGTATTGAACTCGGCTTAGGTCGGGCACCAGGTACCGACCAAACCACCATGCGCGCACTACGCCGTGGCCGTCAGGAAACCGAAGATCAATTTCCACAGGATGTCCTTGAGATATTGCAATACTTTAAAGCACCTGAGCCACAGCAGCGCATCATTGCCACACCGGGACAAAATACACATGTTCCCGTATGGCTGCTAGGTTCAAGTTTATTCAGTGCACAACTCGCTGCACGTTTAGGTCTACCCTATTCTTTTGCTTCTCATTTCGCACCACGCATGCTTGGACAAGCGATTCAGCTCTATCGTGAGAATTTCCAAGCATCCGAATATTTAGATCAACCTTATGTTTCTATGGGCGTACCAACGGTTGTCGCCGAAACTAATGAAGAAGCAGAATATCTGGCAACGAGTGCTTATCAACGCGTTTTAGGTTTAATGCGCGGTCAAAGTTTAAAACTCAAGGCTCCAGTCGACAGTATGCAAGGCTTATGGTCTGCTGCAGAAAAAATGTCTGTTGATAATTTCTACGCTATGGGACAAGTCGGTTCAAATACAACCGTTCGAGCAGGTTTAGAAAACCTACTCACTAAATATGACGTTGATGAATTTATTTTCACCTGCGACATTTACGATACCGATAAGCGCATTGAAAATTTCGAACGTTTAATGCAAATCAAAAATGATCTAGCTTAAGACTCTAAGCTTAATGATTTAATCCAAGCGTTTGATCCGTCTAAAGCCAGAATTGCGATTACGTCTTTTGTGGCTCTTTTAGACGGATACAACCGAGAACAATGCTTTGGCTAACATTTACTAAAGCTACACTTAAAAACCATCATTGCCTCAACGAAATAATTGCTTTACTCATTTTTATTGCTGTATAAATATTAAACATAAGCAAAACAAAGAGAAAAATAAGCAGATGAGCCAATATATTAATAAACCCACACCCGCATTTATCGCAGCAAGTTGGTGTGCACTGATCTTAGGCGCTGTGGTGTTTTGCATAGGTTTATTCAATGCAAATATGATGCTGAATGAAAAAGGCTTTTATCTCATTTTATTGCTCTATGGATTATTTTCATCGGTTTCACTACAAAAAATCATTCGTGACCGTTTAGAAGGAATGCATGTCACTGCAATCTACTTTGGACTCTGCTGGGCATCCGTCATTATTTGCCTCGTACTTCTTGCCATTGGCCTATGGAATGCTGAACTGGCATTAAGTGAAAAAGGGTTTTACATGATGGCTTTCCTAATGAGTTTGTTTGGTGCAGTTGCGGTACAAAAAAATATTCGTGATATGGACTATTTACGTACACGTACAGACCAACTCGAACTTAAGCATTCAACCCCGAGTCAGCTTGACTATAGCTCACAAAATGATGAACCACTTTAAAATTCGCCACATCCATAGTTCTCAGAAGCTGTTCATGCAGGTCGCTTATTGTTTTTTTCGACCTGCTTGAGCAATTCATAAACTTCAATGCAGAAAAAAATTAGCTCACTCCTAGAAATTTACAAATGACAAGGGCCAAGCAAATCAATTCTACACAAATTGCATGACTCTTCAGACTGAAATAACGCTTTACGCCAAGTGGCCCATCACAGAATATATTCTTATCTAAGACTCAACTAAAAAAACAAAAGATAAGGAATAAATATGGCCAACAAGCAGGATGCAACCCACCATATTTTTAATAATCATCTAGAGGATTTTGAACACTTTCGTGGAACGATCATCGGTTCAGAACAGATCAAAGATTATGATTTTAAGAATCAAAAAATCGCAATTATTGGGATAGATCAGCATGTGGTCTCTGAACTACATCATCTATGTCAGGTTGCAGATAACATCATGGTCTATCAAATCAAACCGCAATTTGTCTTACCACGCACCGAACGTCTACTGAATAAATTAATCCAACATCCACTGATTGCAAAAAATCGACGTTTATTTAGCAATCGTATTAAGAGTATTTTGGCGATTCGCTTTTTAGAAGATCAAGTGCCGAACCATTGGTTAAGACATTTACTCAGTCCAAATACCGCAATTCAGAACAAAACCTTCCTAAAATCGGATCATTATTATGCTGCATTACAGCAGCCCAACTGCATCTTAAATACTTGGCCTATTGCGAATATTCAGAATAATTCAATCACGGCTTTAGATGAGCATACGTTTGAGTGTGATGTCATTGTGCGCAGCGAACCTAACCAGCCTAAAGAAAAGTAATTACAATGAAATGATTTTCACATAACATTTACTAAAATTTATCTGATTGATCAAAAATCACAATACCAAAAGCCATCTCTAGCGGCTTTTGGTAGCTCCCCTACTATATTGGATACTTAAATTCGATAAGGCTAAAAATTCTTATAAACTCATAAATGAAAAATAGCTTTATCAGCTCTATTGCATAAATCATGCATCAGCACTACACCTGCAGATAGAGCGAGTTTATAGAGGTGTAATTTTGGAATAATTATGATCAATTCTTCATGAAAACTTTATTTCAAACCAATAATTTTTTCAGTGCTTATTTTTTTTACACAGCTCTATTTACTCCTTAACTGTAAGTTGAAAAATTTATATTGATGCTTATGTTAAACCGATATTTACCTATATTGTTATCTATATTTAATAGGAAAATAACAGATTGAAATCCAGTTTAAATATCAATTTATATCGGAGTTTAGAGCCTGAATGTTATTAATTTGACTATTTTTCACTCACATCAATTAAATAAATGGTGCCATTTCTTTATATTTAGCCCCCAAAAGCAACTGTTTGATTATTTTTTGTTCTATTTTCTGCCTATTTTTTTAGCATTTAAATCAGTATTTTTGAAAAATTGATTAAATATTAAACCATATTAGCTAAATCTTGTATTTATACAACTCATATCAAGTGGATTATTCAGGCTTAATTCATAGATAAAAATACAGCAAAACACGGATTTTTATAAAAGATTTGTGCTGTCAATTTGGCCATATTTTATAAATTTTCAGCCAAAGAAATTCATCGAACTGGTACACAAATGAATGCAAAAATTGCTTAAAATTTAAGTCTAAATATTGAGGAAAATTTTCATCAATATCTTAAATATTTATCATTCATTAAAAGTATGACAAACCAGAAATTAATACTATTTTTATATAATTTATACAGTAATTTATTATCATCAGAAGAGCCACCAAAGTGGCTCAATTTACACTTAACCAATGCGACGCTTCAGTCCGGTCATTTGTAAAACACGTGTTGAAATTTCTTCAATCGACATTTCTGACACGTTTAAGTATTTAATTCCTTCAGAAATATAAATACCTTCAATCGCACGTAGTTCCATTTGGCACTGACTAAAACTTGCATAACGACTATTGGCCTTACGCTCTGAACGAATTGCTACAAGGCGCTCTGCATCAATCATCAAGCCAAATAACTTATGCTTATGTTCACGTAAAACTGCAGGTAAACGGTTGTCATCCAAGTCTTCTTCTGTCAAAGGATAGTTCGCTACACGAATACCAAATTGCAAAGAGAGATAGATTGAAGTTGGTGTTTTACCCGAACGTGATACTCCAATTAAAATCAAATCTGCTTTATCATAATGACGAGTACGTGCCCCATCATCGTTATCTAAAGCAAAATGCACCGCATCAATACGTGCTTTATAAGACTCAGAATCTGTAACTGCATGGGTTTGACCGACTAAAGTCGTAGGAGCTGTACCCAACTCGTCCGACAATTTACTAATAAGCCCTTCAAAAACATCAAGATTTATTGCATTTGCAGTATTAATAATGTCACGTACATACGGGTCTACAAGGGTATCAAACACCAAAGGCTTTTGACCGTCTTGCTGCGCTCTAAGATTGATCTCTGCAACCACATTTGTAGCTGCTTCTTCAGAGGTAATATATGGAATAATATGAATGTCAAAATCTACATGAGGGAACTGGGCTAACAGTGAGTGTCCAAGGGTTTCTGCGGTAATCGCGGTACCATCCGAAACAAAGAAAACACTACGCTGAATCTGTTTACCTTCTGACATTAAAATTCTCCTCCAAAATTTGTCTTAGTGCTATATAATCTTTATAGTAAACCATCTTACATGACTGTCACTTAGTAAATTTAGAATGCTAAGTAATTTGTTATAATTTCATGCCAAGATAGTGATTAATACTGCAAAAGTGGAGTAACAACTTTGGAAGCGCGCGTAATTGGTCTAGAAAAATTAGGGAAACACGACGTAGAACTCGTGGGTGGTAAAAACTCATCATTAGGTGAAATGATCAGCCATCTAGCAAATGCTGGTGTATCTGTTCCTGGTGGTTTTGCTACTACAGCTCAAGCATATCGTGAATTCCTCGAGCAAAGTGGCCTAAACGCTAAAATTAACGCTGAACTTGCTGCACTCAATGTTGACGATGTAAATGCACTTGCTGAAACTGGTGCAAAAATCCGTCAATGGATTGTAGACACTCCGCTTACAGCTGAACTTGAAACAGAAATTCGTGAGGCTTTCACAGCTCTTTCAAACGGCAACCCTGATATCGCGGTTGCCGTTCGCTCATCTGCAACAGCAGAAGACTTACCAGATGCTTCATTTGCTGGCCAACAAGAAACTTTCTTGAACATCCGTGGTATCGACAACGTCCTTATTGCGATTAAAGAAGTATTTGCTTCACTTTATAACGACCGCGCAATTTCTTACCGTGTACACCAAAACTTCGCACATGACGTTGTTGCGTTATCTGCTGGTGTTCAACGTATGGTTCGCTCTGAAACAGGTGCTGCTGGTGTAATGTTTACACTAGATACAGAATCTGGTTTCCGCGACGCAGTTTTCATCACAGCTTCTTATGGCTTGGGTGAAATGGTTGTACAAGGTGCAGTTAACCCTGACGAATTCTATGTATCTAAACCACTTTTAAATGCAGGAAAACACGCTGTATTACGTCGTAACCTTGGCTCTAAACACCAAAAAATGATTTATGGTGAAGAAGGCGCTGCAGGTAAGTCAGTAGTTGTTGTAGACGTTGAAAAAGCAGATCGCCAACAATTCGCTTTAAATGACCACGAACTTCAAGAACTTGCTAAACAAGCATTGATCATTGAAAACCATTACGGTTCAGCAATGGACATCGAATGGGCGAAAGATGGCGATGATGGCCAAATCTATATCGTTCAAGCACGTCCTGAAACTGTGAAGAGCCGCCAAAACGTGGGCACAATGGAGCGTTACCTGCTTAAGCAAAAAGGTAATGTGATTTGTGAAGGTCGTTCAATCGGTCAACGTATTGGTTCTGGTCGCGTTCGTATCGTGACTTCGATCAAAGAAATGGACAAAGTTCAAGACGGCGACGTACTTGTATCTGACATGACTGACCCAGATTGGGAACCAGTAATGAAACGTGCAGCTGCGATTGTCACTAACCGTGGTGGCCGTACTTGTCACGCTGCGATTATTGCACGTGAGCTTGGTGTTCCTGCAATTGTAGGTTGTGGTAATGCGACTGAAGTATTGACTGACGGTCAAGAAGTGACTGTTTCTTGTGCTGAAGGTGACACAGGCTTTATTTACGAAGGTGCTTTGGACTTTGAAATCCAACGCAATTCTATCGAATCTATGCCTAAACTTCCGTTCAAAATTATGATGAACGTAGGTAACCCTGACCGCGCATTTGACTTTGCTCAAATTCCTAACGAAGGTGTTGGTCTTGCTCGTCTTGAGTTCATCATCAACCGTATGATCGGCGTACATCCTAAAGCATTGCTTAATATTGACAGCCTACCACGTGAAACTCGTGCTGCTGTAATGTCACGTACTGCGGGTTATGCATCTCCTATCGAATTCTATGTTGAAAAACTAGTTGAAGGTATTTCTACACTTGCTGCAGCGTTTGCTGACAAACCAGTGATTGTTCGTATGTCTGACTTTAAGTCAAACGAATATGCAAACTTAATCGGTGGTAAGTTATACGAACCTGAAGAAGAAAACCCAATGCTTGGCTTCCGTGGTGCAAGCCGTTATGTGTCTGACAATTTCCGTGACTGCTTCGAACTTGAATGCCGCGCACTGAAAAAAGCACGTGACGAAATGGGCTTAACTAACATTCAAATCATGATTCCTTTCGTACGTACTGTTGCTGAAGCGAAACGTGTTATTGAATTGTTAGCGCTTAACGGTCTTAAACGTGGTGAAAACGGTCTTAAAGTGATCATGATGTGTGAACTTCCAACTAACGCATTATTGGCTGAACAGTTCCTTGAACACTTCGACGGTTTCTCTATCGGTTCTAACGACTTAACTCAGTTAACACTCGGTCTAGACCGTGACTCTGGTATCGTTTCTCACCTATTTGATGAACGTGATCCAGCCGTTAAAGCACTTCTTTCTATGGCAATCCATGCTTGTCGTAAAGCTGGCAAATACGTAGGTATTTGTGGTCAAGGCCCTTCAGATCACCCTGACCTAGCTAAATGGTTAATGGAACAAGGCATTGAGTCTGTTTCGCTTAACCCAGACTCAGTATTAGACACTTGGTTCTTCCTTTCTGAAGAAAAAGCTCAACAAGCTTAATAAACTGTGTTAAAAAAAGACCCACATGTGGGTCTTTTTTTTTATTTATACTTTTACAGACGTTTTTTGAGATTTTAGTTTTATGCAGATTTACTTGGCACGAAATAACCAACAAGCTGGTCCCTATACCTTAGAACAACTTAACCAAATGCTCGCGAGCCAACAAGTGTTACTCACGGACTTGGTTTGGCACCAAGGTATGACCGAATGGAAAGCTTTGGGTGAACTCACTCAAGGTCAGTTGGTTTATATGCCTGCAGGTTATATAGCACCGACAGCATTCGAATCAAATCAAACTACAACTACGCCATCAAATACCTACACACAACCTCAGGCTGTACAATTGCAAACTAGCCTAGCAAGTATTCCTAAACGTGTTTTGGCTAAGATCGTTGATTTACTGCTTTGGATACCGGCAACTTTTATCTTAACGGCATTTTTTAATCCAAGTGAAAAGACACAATTTGCCAATCTAAATGAACAGTTTATGCAAGCTGTGATGACCCCAAATGCTGACCCTAATGTTTTACAAGCACTACAAACACAAATGGTTGAGATGTTTCCCAACCAAGCTTGGATTGCAATGTTTGCTTACCTCTTCATTATGCTTTTCATTCAAGCGTATTTGATTGCTAAATCTGGTCAAAGTATTGGTAAAAAAATCACCAAAATTAAAATCGTAGATGCCGAAACTAGCCAACCTGTCAACCTCATGCGTGGCTTCACTTTACGTAGTGTTTTATTTATTTTTCTGAACTTTTTATCGATGCCTTTAAGCGCAATCATTGATTCCGTTTTTATTTTCGGCAAAAAGCGTCAAACTTTGCATGACAAGTTAGCAAAAACCAAGGTAATAAACCAATAACTTTCACTTTTATTGAGGGATGAATTTCTCATCCCTTTTTTGTGCATTACATTGAAATTAAAATAAAATTCAGATAAAAAAAACACAATCCCGACCAACAAAATAGGGTTTTAATACAGTCATTTAAAGCATCTTTATGTATAGCTTAGTTTGCCGATATCAGGCATAATGCCCTACAACGTAGCGGTGTCACATCATTGTGAACTTTTTTTCATATCTGAAAAATCACAATCATGCGACACTTTATTCGCTATCCCAATTTTAAAAATTAGGGAATGGGACTCTTCACCGAGGTTGTAAAATGAGACAAACAATTTTAGCTGTATTGTCTTTATCTGCGATCGCTGCACTCTTAACTGGGTGTGGTGGTGATATGGTACTTCTAAACTCAAAAGGTCCAGTTGCTGAAGGTCAGTCAAACCTCATGCTTACTGCGATCTACCTAATGTTGTTGGTAGTTATTCCATCAGCACTTATGGCTCTTTGGTTTGGTTGGAAATATCGCGCGTCAAATAAAGATGCAGACTATGCACCTACTTGGGCACACTCGACTGCAATTGAAGTTGTAGTTTGGGGTATTCCCGTAATTATTATCGCTATTTTAGCTTGGTTAACTTGGTGGGGTTCCCACAAGTATGACCCTTACCGTCCACTCGAGTCAGATAAAGCTCCTTTAACTGTTCAAGTTATTGCTGAACAATTTAAATGGATCTTCATCTACCCTGAACAAGGCATCGCGACTGTAAACGAGATCCGCTTCCCTGAGAAAACTCCTGTAAGCCTTCGTTTAACATCTAACTTCACAATGAACTCATTTTTCATTCCGGCGTTAGGTGGTCAGATTTATGCTATGGCAGGTATGCAAACTCACTTGAACTTATTAGCTGATGAAACTAGTCCTGCTGAAGGCTTCCGTGGTTTCTCTTCTAACTATTCAGGTTATGGCTTCTCACAAATGCGCTTCCGTGCACATGCTGTGACTGATGCTCAGTTTGCTGAATGGGTTTCTGCTGTTAAAGCTGGTAATGGTTCTTCAGTTAATCCTGAAGCGGTTCAAAAAACTGTTTTAGACCAAGCTGAATTTGCAACCTTACGTGACGGCAACCGTTCTAAACACCAGATCGAAGTTTTAGTTGCCAAAGCAACTACTCCTGAAGAGAAGGCTCTAGCTGAAGCAATGAAGCCTTACCCTACTAAGCCACACCCAGTGACTTACTATTCTTCAGTTGAACCTAAATTGTTCGAATCAGTGATTAACAAATACATGAGCAACTACCACGGTGCTGATCATACAGCTACTGTTGGACACGAAGCTGCTGCTTCTGAAGCTCATGCAGGCGTTGAACATGCGACTGTTGCAGGGGAATAAGACATGAGCTTATTAGGTAAGTTAGGACCAGATGCAATTCCACACGACCCAATCGTGTTGGTTACTGTTGCAATGATGATCCTTGGCGGTATCGCAATTGTTGCTGGTATCACCTACTTTAAAAAATGGGGCTACTTGTGGAACGAATGGTTCACATCTGTAGACCATAAAAAAATTGGTATCATGTATATCCTCGTGTCAATTGTCATGCTTGTGCGTGGTTTTGCCGATGCGATTATGATGCGTCTTCAACTGTTCCTTGCAAAAGGTGGCGGTGAAGGTTACTTACACCCAGAACACTATGACCAGATCTTTACTGCCCATGGCGTAATCATGATCTTCTTCGTAGCAATGGGTCTAGTTGTTGGTTTAATGAACGTTGCTGTACCACTTCAAATTGGTGCACGTGACGTAGCATTCCCATTATTAAACTCTCTTAGCTTCTGGTTATTCGCCGGCGCTGCGGGCTTGATGATGGCTTCTCTTGCAATTGGTGAATTCGCTGCAACAGGTTGGATGGCTTACCCTCCACTTTCTGGCATCGAATACTCTCCAGGTGTAGGTGTAGACTACTATATCTGGGCACTTCAGGTTTCTGGTCTAGGTACGCTTCTTACTGGTGTTAACTTCTTCGTTACCATCATCAAAATGCGTGCGCCTGGCATGAAACTTATGGACATGCCTATTTTCACTTGGACTGCATTAGTTACTGTAGTGCTTATCGTTGCAACATTCCCAGTTTTGACTGCGACTATTGCAATGCTTTCACTTGACCGTTACTTCGGCTTCCATTTCTTTACAAATGACATGGGTGGTAGCCCAATGTTGTATGTAAACTTGATTTGGACTTGGGGTCACCCGGAAGTTTACATCTTGGTATTACCAGCTTTTGGTATTTACTCAGAAGTTACTGCTGTGTTCTCACGCAAAGCGTTGTTCGGCTACAAATCTATGGTGTACGCAACTGTAGCAATTGGTGTTCTTTCACTAGTTGTATGGGTTCACCACTTCTTTACAATGGGTGCTGGTGCCAACGTTAACGCGTTCTTCGGTATCATGACCATGATCATTGCGATCCCTACTGGTGTGAAAATCTTCTCTTGGTTATTCACCATGTACAAGGGCCGCATCACCTATACAACTCCAATGCTTTGGACACTTGGCTTCCTTGTGACTTTCGGTATTGGTGGTTTAACAGGCGTATTAATGGCAGTTCCACCAGCTGACTTCTTAGTACACAACTCTTTATTCCTTATCGCTCACTTCCATAACGTAATTATTGGTGGTGTAGTGTTCGCGATGTTCGCGGGTATCATTTTCTACTGGCCAAAAATGTTTGGTTGGAAATTGAATGAAACTTGGGGTAAAGCAGCGTTCTGGTTCTGGTTCTTCGGTTTCTACTTTGCATTCATGCCACTTTATATCCTTGGTTTCATGGGTATGACTCGTCGTTTGAATACATATGACAACCCTGAATGGGATCCGTACTTAGCGATCGCTTTATTTGGTTCTGTATTGGTTGCTATCGGTATCTTCTGTTTTGTTATGCAAATCGTTGTTGGTTTCCTTCAACGCAAAGACAACATGGACGTTACTGGCGATATCTGGGATGGTCGTACTCTTGAGTGGGCTACTTCATCTCCTTCACCATTCTATAACTTTGCTTATCTTCCAAAGATCAATGGTATTGATACTTTCTGGACTGACAAAGAAAATGGTGTTGCTTACGCTAAGCCAACTACATACGAAGACATCCATATGCCTACAAACCGTGCGGCAGGTTTCGTAATTGCAATGTTTATTACAGTTATGGGCTTCGCATTAATCTGGCATATCTGGTGGTTAGTCGTTGTAACTTTCATTGCTTCAATTATCAGCTTCATCGTTTCTTCTTTCACAAAGAAAGTGGACTACTATGTTCCAGCTGCAGAAGTTGAACGTATTGAAAATGAACGCTACGCGCTTCTTGAAAAACATTTGAAGAAGGACTAAGACAATGGCTGAAGTACTTCATCACGACAACCACGGACATGACGAACATCATCATCACGATGATACTGACATCACTGTCTTTGGTTTCTGGACTTACTTGATGAGTGACTTGGTTCTTTTCGGGACACTCTTCATCGCGTTCGCTGTATTAAGTAGCCACGTTCCAGTGGGTACGCCAAGTGCACAAGAGCTGTTTGGTGAATCTTTAGGTTTCGTTTTAACTGAAACTTTCGCCCTTCTTATCTCTTCTGTAACTTTTGGTTTTGCTGTTCTTGCAGCATACAAGAAAAATGTTGGTCAAGTTTTAACTTGGTTAGCAGTTACTTGGGTATTTGGTGCAGCCTTCATTGGCATGGAACTTTATGAGTTCAATCATTTAGTTCATGCTGGTCATGGCCCAAGCACAAGTGCGTTCTTATCTGCGTTCTTTACTTTAGTTGGTACGCACGGTATTCACGTAACTTCTGGTTTGGTATGGATGCTTGTGTTGATGTTCCAAATCAAGAAATATGGTTTGACACTTCCAAACACTCGTCGTCTTGCTTGCCTAAGCTTGTTCTGGCACTTCCTTGACATCGTTTGGATCTGCGTATTCAGCGTTGTTTACTTGATGGGAGTTATCTAATGAGTCACGATCATAACTCTGCTGGTGCAGCTCACGGTAACGTTAAACAATATACAATCGGTTTTATCCTTTCTGTTCTACTTACCGTAATTCCATTCGGTATGGTAATGGCAGGTGGTTTTAGCCGTGGTCTATTGGTTGCCGTAATCGCGATTACTGCGGTTGCTCAGGTTCTTATTCAGTTAGTTTACTTCCTGCATATGAACTCTTCTTCAGAGCAACGCTGGAACGTGATTGCATTTGTTTATACAATCCTCACAATTGCTATCCTTTTAGTAGGTTCTGTGTGGATTATGAACTACCTTCACTTCAACATGATGATCTAAACTGGTCGTCATGCTGAAAAAGTATTTATTCCTGACTAAACCAGGAATTCTCTTTGGTAACTTTGTTACCGCTTTGGGTGGCTACTTTGTAGCTGCCCAAGGTTCTGTAGATTTCCTTCTGTTGCTTCTTACCCTCTTAGGTACCCTCTTTGTGGTCGCTTCTGGATGTGTTGTCAATAACGTTATTGACCAAGACATCGACTCAAAAATGCAACGCACACAAAATCGTGCGATGGTTAAAAAATCAATCTCGATTCCTGTTGCTTTAGTTTTTGCTTTAGTTTTAGGTGTATTTGGTTTTAGCATTTTATGGTTCTGGGTAAATGCTTACGCTTTTCTTTTTGCTGTTATTGGTTTTGTCGTATACGTTGGTTTTTACAGCTTATGGACAAAACGAACAACAATCCATCAAACCATTATCGGCAGTCTTTCTGGCGCAGCGCCACCTGTAATCGGGTATACGGCTGTTGCAAACCAGTTTGATTTAGGTGCATTACTGATTTTTATTGGTTATGCATTTTGGCAAATGCCTCATTCTTGGGGAATTGCAGTTTACCGATTTGATGACTACAAAAATGCAGGAATTCCAATTTTACCTGTAGCACGTTCAATTCACCGTACCAAGGTTGAATCTTTGGTTTACGTGATTTTGTTCTGCATCACCATGAACGGTTTATACTTTTATGGTTATGCCAATTGGATTTATATGATTGTCCTGAATGCCTTAAGTCTGTATTGGATTTATCTGACCATTCAAGGATTCAAAGCTGAAGATGATCAAATTTGGGCAAAACAATATTTCATGTTTTCAGTCAAATTGATCACAGTGATTAGTTTAATTTTTAGTTTTACTTCCACTGCCCCTCTGAAGCCAATTGTATTTTTTTAAAGAAGATAGAGTTTTACTCTATCTTTTTTTATTTCTAGGCATCTTCAATGCAAAGCAAAAATTTAAGTCGAAATACTGCTATACATACTAAAACTGTTTTAACGCTGATTCTCCCTATATCCACCCATGTACAATAGATTTCAGACAAGTACAAAAATATTTCATATTCGTATTAGCATTCAAATCGATATCTACAATCAAATATGACAAAAGATCTTTAATTTAAATCAAATTTATATCATTACAACGTCTATATGATCGTAACTCATCAAATACAAGATAAGCTCCCCGCAATTAAAAACATATCTCCTATTTTACAATCTGCATCCGATTCTAGCTGTGTATTAAAGATAGTCATTAAACCACAAAATAATTAAGCCTTTTTAGGTGTATGCCTTGTATTTCAAACCTAAACGCTCTAAAATTCACGCTTCGCAAACTTTGCGACACAACTTTAGTTGTGACTCCTTGCTTCAATCAATTAATGATTGGGGCTGCCTAAACCGTAAGGAGCTGACAATGCGTCACTACGAAATCGTACTATTGGTACATCCAGACCAAAGCGATCAAGTTGTGGGTATGGTAGAACGTTACCTAACTCACATCAAAGAAGCTGAAGGTCAAATCCACCGTCTTGAAGACTGGGGTCGTCGTCAATTGGCTTACCCAATCAACAAGATACACAAAGCTCACTACATTCTTATGAATGTTGAGTGTGGTCAAACTACTCTTGATGAGCTAGAAGAATTGTTCCGTTATAACGATGCAATCATTCGTAGCCTTATCATCCGTCGTGAAAACGCTATCACTGAAGAGTCACTATTGGCTAAGAGTGCTGAAGAAAAACGTGCGCGTAAAGCTCAACGTGAAGAAGCACAACAAGCTCAAGACTCTGCTGAAGCATAAGGAGAACATAACATGGCACGTTTTTACCGTCGTCGCAAGTTCTGCCGCTTTACAGCTGAGAACGTTACGTACATCGACTACAAAGATATCGACACTTTAAAACAGTACATCACTGAAAACGGCAAGATTGTTCCTAGCCGTATTACAGGTACTAAAGCTCGTTACCAACGTCAATTAGCGCTAGCTATTAAACAAGCTCGCTACTTGTCTTTGATCCCTTACACTGACAATCATAAGTGAGGTTGAGCTGTGGATATTATCTTATTACAACGCATTAAAAACCTTGGTAAATTAGGCGATAAAGTTTCAGTTAAAGCTGGTTACGGCCGTAACTTCCTTATCCCTCAAGGTAAAGCAGTTGCTGCTACTGAAGCTAACACTGCTGCATTTGAAGCTCGTCGTGCTGAACTTGAGAAACAAGAAGCTGAAGTATTAGCTGCTGCTCAAGCACGTGCTGACCAATTGAACGAAGTTAACATCGTAATCACTGCTAAAGCTGGTGACGAAGGTAAACTATTCGGTTCTATCGGTACTCGTGACATCGCTGACGCGTTAACTAATGCTGGTCTTGTTGTAGACCGCGCAGAAGTTCGTTTACCAAATGGTGCGCTTCGCAACACTGGTGAATTCAACATTGCAATCCAATTGCATCATGATGTTGTTGCAGAAGTTCTAGTTACTATCGTAGCTGAGTAATTTCTTGCAAAGAAAAGAGCATGCTTACGCATGCTCTTTTTTTATCTGTAAAAAATAGTGCTCCAACTTTTTTACATTTTCAACTCTTCATTCAATTCAATGTGTGATGAATTAATCGGAAATACTTGTTCGCATTTCTGTAGAAAACGCCTATCATTTCAGTTCAATGAAGAGTTGAAAAAACTGTAATTAGCACCCATTTCCATCACATTAAATGGTTTCAGCATCAGGGATTTTTATGTCACAGGCGAATGCCATCAAGCCAAACTCTACGCCAACAGCAAAAACCACAGAACAAAGTTCGTTGAAAGAGTTTCGTACCCCACCCCATAACCTTGCGATTGAACAAGCCGTGCTTGCTGCACTGATGACCGTTGCAGAATCTTTTGAGCAAGTGGGTGATGTACTGACTGAAGCTGATTTTTATGCGACCCGTCATAAATATATTTTCCGTGCCATCGATCAACTGTCAAAAGATAGCTCACCTTATGATGCGGTCTTGGTCAATGACTGGCTGATTAAACAAAACTTGCTCGATGCTGCTGGTGGCGAAGAATATCTGATGCAACTCATGTCAGATTCACCTTCAAGTTTCTATAACCTTGAAACGTATGCTGCAAAAATTAAAGAATTTTCCACTTTACGCAGCATGATTAAAGTCAGCTCAGAAATTTTACAAAATGCCTATGACACCAAAGGTCGTACGGTCAGTGAAATTTTAGATCTCGCAGAAACCAATATTTTCTCGATTGCCGAGCAACACAACAACAACGCCAAAGCACAAGGCCCTAAAGCTATTAACTCTGTCGTTGCTAGTGTTTTTGATAAGTTGAATGAACTTTCACAAACTGAAGGCAGTATCACGGGTTTAACCACTGGATTTGTTGAACTAGATAATAAAACCTCAGGTATGCAAGCAGGCGATTTGATTATTGTGGCGGCCCGTCCATCGATGGGTAAAACCACTTTTGCCATGAACTTGGTTGAAAGTGTACTGTTTAATAATAACCTGCCCGCTCTAGTTTACTCTATGGAGATGCCCGCGGACTCGATTGCGATGCGTTTGATATCCTCGTTCGGTCGTGTACACCAAGGACATTTACGTTCAGGTAAAATGGATGCTGATGAATGGTCAAAAGTGACCAGTACTATTGTGCATCTACAAGAAAAGAATTTGTATATCGATGACTCATCTGCACTACCGCCAACGGAAGTACGTGCCCGTGCTCGACGAATTGCAAAAATGCATGGCGGTAAACTCGGGTGTATCATGGTTGATTACTTGCAGCTTATGAAAGTACCCGGTATGGGTGATAACCGTGTTGGCGAGATCTCGGAAATTTCCCGAAGCTTAAAAGCACTGGCTAAAGAAATGCACTGCCCAGTAATTGCACTGTCACAGTTGAACCGATCACTGGAAAACCGTCCTAATAAACGCCCAGTGATGTCCGACTTACGTGAATCGGGTGCGATCGAGCAGGATGCCGATTTGATCATGTTTATTTACCGCGACGAGGTTTATAACAAAGAGTCTAAAGAAGCAGGTACTGCAGAAATTATTATTGGTAAACAGCGTAACGGTCCAATTGGTACTGTGCGTCTTGCCTTCGAAGGTCAATACACCAAATTTAGTAACCTCTCCCCTGAGTTTTATGCTCAGTATGATGATGAAGAGTAAAGACTCTTTATCATCCATTAATTCATCGACCCTGTAGGAGTATTTAGGGTGCGCCAAGCTACAGTTTATATTGATCAACAAGCACTTCAATATAATTTAAACCGTGTCAAACAACTTGCCCCAACCGCTAAAATTGTAAGCATGGTAAAAGCCAATGCTTATGGACATGGAGTTAAAGACTGCTTAGCAGCCTTAAAAGACAGTGATGCCTTCGGTGTTGCCTGCCTAGAAGAAGCTTTAGAAATTCGAGAGTTGGGTTATGAACAGCCTATTACCTTGATTGAAGGCATTTTCTCAGATGATGAAATGCAAATTGTCATCGATAAAAAAATTGAATGTGTGGTGCATCATCAGCAACAACTAGATTGGTTACGTGCGCATAAAGATGCCTATATCGCTCAAGGTCTAAAAGTTTGGGTCAAACTCAACAGCGGTATGAACCGTTTAGGCTTTAAAGTGTCTGAAATTATTGATGTCATCAATGCATTAAAGGCGGAAGGTTTTACTTGCGTACTGACTATGCATTTTGCCAATGCTGACGCAGAAAATCATCCACTAAATGACCAACAACGTGAACAATTTTTACACGTAAAAGAAGCCTGTGCGCCAATCATGGGTTCGTGCTGTAACTCAGCTGCAATTTTCAAATGGCCAGAACTGAATTTTGATTTTGTTCGCCCAGGCATCATGCTATATGGCGCAACACCTTTTTCAGATCGTTCTGTAGAAGTGTTAGATCTTAAACCGGTGATGACGTTTACCGCTGAAGTCATAGCTCTAAATACCATTCAAGCTGGTGAATCTGTGGGTTATGGATCGACTTTTGTTGCAGAGCAAGAAATGAATCTTGCGATTGTCTCGATTGGTTATGGGGACGGATATCCACGTGCCTTCCCTAAACAAAACTATGTATCTATTCAAGGACAGAAAACACGTGTGATTGGTCGTGTTGCCATGGATATGATTGCGATTGATATCACTGGTATGAATGCACCAATAGGCACTGAAGTTGAGCTTTGGGGTAAAGACCGTTTAGTTGATGACGTTGCAGAAGCGAACGGAACCATTGGCTATGAATTATTATGCCGTATGAGCACGCGCCCTGTACGTAAATTAGCTTAATTAGCCAAATCAAAAAGCCCAGATCAAATCTGGGCTTTTTTTATCTCGCTTTTTTTATTCGCTTTTTAAATTGATCTATTCGTTGATCAAATCGTTATTGAAAATAGTCAGCTGTTGGTTTTGCCAATTCTATTAAGCCCTGACGCAATGCTTCTGACCAGCCTTTACTGATCATGGTGAAGTATGGGTCTTCTTCATAAATGCGCTTACCATTTGGTATTTCTAAACTGTCCTTTTTATATACCAAAGCATCTAAAGGCATACCTACAGACACATTCGAACGTATCGTTGAATCAAAAGAAATTAAGCTACAACGCATTGCTTCATCGAGTGGCATATCGTAACGCAAAGTTCGGTCAAGTATCGGCTTACCATATTTACTTTCTCCAATTTGAAAATATGGGGTATCCGGTGTCGCACAAATAAAATTACCTTGCGGATAGATATTATATAGCTGCATATCAGCGCTACCAATTTGACCACCTACTAATAAACTACAGTAATAATTACTTTGTTCTAAAATATCTGAGGTGACATCAGAGATAACTTTTTTTAAGGTATGACCGACCAATTCAGCCACTTCGAACATCGTATTTACACTATATAAATTCGGCTCTTGTTTGACCTCTAGCTGATTTTGTAAATGCCCGATGACCGCTTGTGTAGTAGCTAAATTCCCAGAGGTTTGGATGGTAATAAATCGCTCACCCGCAATACCAAAGGTATAAAGTTTACGAAAAACTGAAATATGGTCAACTCCTGCATTTGTACGTGTATCACTGACAAACACCATGCCATCTTTTAATCGTAATGCACAACAATAGGTCATTTTTATCCCTCAAATGATTAACAACTCAACACTTGTACAATTGAGCTCATTGACTCAGTACCACCTTTATCACGAACACCTCGAACAGGAGCTACATCCCAGTAATCCCGCCCAATCGCGACATAAATATGTGATTGTGGTGTAAATAGCTGATTACTGACATCAAAACAATACCATTTATTTTCGATATAGACTTCTACCCAAGCGTGACTGGCAAGGTGGCTACTATTCGGCACAAATAAATACCCAGAAATATAACGTGCAGGAATACCCAAATAGCGACACATTGCGATCATGACATGGCTATGATCCTGACATACCCCTTGCTTATGATGAAAAGCATCAATCGCTGAAGTATGTACCGATGTTTGATTCGATACATAGGGAATATGCGCCAATATCGCTTCAGCCAAACGAATCAGATTGGCACGATTGATACGAGGGACATAACAATCGGCAAAACTTTTCATGTGAATATCGCACTGCGTACTCGGCGTTGGCTGTAAAAACAATTTCGGGTTTAAATCATCCGCATTTGAATCATTTGAACTCAAATTCATCTCTACGATGCCCTGCGCCATAATGGTCATTTGCAGATAAGGTTCGCGCTGCGTTGTGGTCAACCACACATTACCAAAAGTATCCAATTGCATATCACGTTGCCCCGGCACACTCACATCCCAATTTTGCACCTGTTGATGCGCATTAGTGGATGGGGTCATTTTGATATATTGAATGCTTCTGCTAACCACATCAGTGTAAACATAATGGGTCTGATGGTTGATCATGAGCCTCATACAGCCACCTCAAACATATTTTGGATATGATCACTGAAATGGTAAAAATTTTGGCTATTCGGTTGTTGCTTTAGTGCCTGCCATGCCTCTTGCACGCTTTCCCAGCCAAACTGAACTAAAGCGATTACGATATGTTCAATCTTCGCAATGGTGTGTTGAATGTCCTGCTGCATGCGTAACTGGCGATCAAGCTGCTCTATGGCTTGTCCTAAGCTAAAAAATAAAAATACATCTTCAGATTCGGACTCTAAAACATCTTGGCAATCTGTTACCACGTCACAGATATAACCCGGGTTATCACTCGCATTACGAATTAAACGGCTGAGTTCTGCATAACTTTTTGCTGAAAGTACACCCCTTAAGTCCTGTATATTACTTTGCGCATATTTAAATTGGCTGTAAAATGACGCCGGTTGCTCTGCATTTAAAACCAATTCATTCATTGAGTCGACATCGAAGGCTGGTAAACAAAAAGCATGTGCATAGTTCAATGCCATATCGACATCTTGAAATGGAAAAATACTGCATAAATATTGAGTGCGTGCTAAATAACGTCCCAACCAAAAAATATGTTCTGCATTACTGTTTAATAAAATCATGTTTTGCTCCTTCACTGAAGTGCTATGAGCGTAAATCGTCTACTACCCATGTATCTTTAATCCCGCCGCCTTGCGAAGAATTCACCACCAATGAACCTGCTTGCATTGCAACACGAGTTAAGCCACCCGGTACAATCTCAGTTCGATATGGAGAGCTCAATACAAATGGACGCAGATCAATATGGCGTTCCGAAACACCGGCCTCACTTAGGGTTGGGCTAACAGATAAATTTAAAGTCGGCTGTGCAATATATAAATGTGGTGCTGCGGCCACCTTATCTTTAAAACTATTTAATTCTTGTAAAGAGGCTTGTGGACCGATCAGCATACCGTATCCACCTGAACCCTGTGCTTCTTTTACTACCAATTTTTCGATATTCGACAGCACATAGTCCAATTCGTTCTGCTCACGACATTGATAGGTCGGCACATTTTTCAGGATCGCTTGTTCGCCTAAGTAGAAATGAATCATTTTATCCACATAAGGATAAATCGATTTATCATCTGCTACGCCTGTTCCCGGTGCATTTGCAATGACCACATTATGTTGC
Source organism: Acinetobacter sp. YH12094 (assembly GCF_013419295.1). Lineage (NCBI taxonomy): Bacteria > Pseudomonadati > Pseudomonadota > Gammaproteobacteria > Moraxellales > Moraxellaceae > Acinetobacter > Acinetobacter sp. YH12094. The sequence continues at coordinate 110,630 of NZ_VPAK01000008.1, read as the reverse complement.
ATATACGCTGACATGAGCCCTGCTATGCCCAAAGTACTGTCAGGTTTGAAACATAATGGATCGAGAAAAGCATCATCCACACGACGATAAATTACATCAACCTGTTGTCGACCTTTGATGGTTTTCACATAAACCTTATCGTTTTCTACATAAAGGTCACGCGATGTCACTAAGGGTACATCCATCTCCCTTGCCAAAAAGGCATGTTCATAATATGCACTGTTAAAACGCCCTGGGGTTAAAACCACGATAAACGGGTTATCGACGTAGGCATTTTCTGCAAGAATTTCACGTAAAAGCTGCGGATACTGCTCAATCCCCATGATGTTGCTTTGCTGGCAAAGTTCAGGCATCAGTTTTTGACTGATCTTACGGCTTTCTAGCATATACGACACACCCGACGGTGTTCTAAGATTATCCTCAAGGACGTAAAATTCACCTGATTGATCTCGAATGATATCAATGCCACTGATTTGGCTATAAATTTTACCTTTTAGCCCATGCATATACATTTGTGGCAAATAGGCTTCATGCGTTAAGACTTGCAGTTCAGGAATAATTCCTGCTTTTAAAATATCTTGTTGATGGTAGACATCATGTAAAAACAGATTGAGAGCTTTCACGCGCTGTGCGCAGCCCAGTGATAAATTATTCCATTCCATTCGTGCAATCACACGAGGAATAAGATCATATGGAATAGTGCGTTCAATGCCTTCATCTTCGCCATACACTGTAAAGGTAATACCCTCATAGAGAAAATGTTGTTTTGCTACCTGATTTAGTTGTTTTAATTCATCAAGTGTATGCTGTGATAACCACTGCTCTATCCGTTGGCATGATTCTTTAGCTACCGTTTTACTGTCGCGCATTTCATTAAAAAAATCCGAATTAAATTGATTAAACAGCGCATGTCCTCGAGCAAGAGGTAAATTTTTTAATGTAGAGACAGAAGTATTGACCAACTTTGCCTCATAACCCTCAATTCCATTTGAAGTTGTATTACGATTTTCTTTCAGCATAGCAACTCCATGTTTTTGTTTTATATGAACTAGATAAAGCAATATATATACCATCAATACATATGTTGCTTCTCTTTGATTATTTATGCATCATTTTTGCAAAGCGGTACAGCATCTAACTGCTCAAGTTGTGTCAAATTGCGTTATTAAAATCATCTTAGTTTTTTTTCAGATGAAGACTTGCTTAACGCAGGAAGATTTCTTATTGTGTCCCACAGCATCTCCATGTTTTTGTTTTATATGAACTAGATAAAGCAATATATATACCATCAATACATATGTTGCTTCTCTTTGATTATTTATGCATCATTTTTGCAAAGCGGTACAGCATCTAACTGCTCAAGTTGTGTCAAATTGCGTTATTAAAATCATCTTAGTTTTTTTTCAGATGAAGACTTGCTTAACGCAGGAAGATTTCTTATTGTGTCCCACAGCATCATTTTTATTTATTTAAGTTCAAGTTCAAGCACTAGATTATGTCTTCACAAGAAAAAGAAACGTCAAACAGCCTCTATCGTCAGTGGCAAATTCTTTCACGACTGTCCACAGGTAAGTGGATGGGTACTCGTGAATTACAAGAAATACTGAACCGTGAAGGCATTGATATCAGCCTACGCACCATTCAACGTGACTTAAACCAAATTTCTCTACGTTTCCCAATTGAGAGCAGTAAAACAACGCCGCAAGGGTGGCGTTGGCGTTCCGATGCACCAATTCAAAGCTTGCCTCATATGACTAGCTCACAAGCGGTCACCTTTATGATGGTTGAGGAGCACTTAAAACATTTGCTTCCACCGAGCTTAATTGAAGAAATGAATCCTTGGTTTGACCTCGCACGTCGGAGCCTGTCGTCGCAAAATAATGTCCGTCAGTGGATTAACCGCGTGCGAATCGTGCCAGCAACTCAGCCATTGATTCCTCCTGTGGTTGAAAAATCTGCACAGCAATCGATTTATGAAGGCTTACTACAAGACAAACAACTCGAATGTCTTTATCAAGGTCGTGGACAACAAAGTGAAGAAAAGACCTATATTTTAAATCCACTGGCTTTGGTCCAAAAAGGTGCAATTATCTATTTGGTTTGCACACGTCATGACAAAACAGACATCCAAACCTTTGCTTTACATCGTTTTAAATCTGCTACGGTCTTAAATTCACGTGCATTACACCCTGTCGATTTTGATATTGATGCCTATATTGACTCTGGAGCGCTTGGCTTCCGTGTGGACTTCAATAAACCGACTGAAATGATTCAACTCAAATTAACCATGTCTGAAGCAGAGGCAGTTTATTTTGAAGAAAGTCAGCTAAGTAAAGATCAAGTGATTCAAAAAACCGAAGATGGCTGGGTTGAAGTCAGTGCAACAGTACCATTTACCTCTCAGTTAACTTGGTGGCTGCGTAGTTTTGGTAAAAAGATTCAGAAAATCGAACCAGAAGAAGTCGCTGTCGTTGTACAACAACGTAATGACTAAACTATTCTAAGGTTTCCTGCTACCTGAAATGTTAAATTTGAGGTAACCACTTTTATTTCATAATCAATACCTAGCACATAATTTAGGCTATGATTTAAACCTTAAGATATCAACACATAAAAAAGTCCCAACGCTGGGACTGGATAATTTCTTAGAATATTTTTGTAATTTTAGTCGTTTAGGTCAAAGGAACTACAGCATAAGTATCTGCTGAATACCTTATGCCATAGCGCTAATTTCTCATGGCTATAATCAATTACTGACATAGGCAGGCTAGGTCGGCATTATTATAACGAATAGATTTCATAGTCATATTCAGCACCTCGTGTTTAGAAAGTAAAATCACTTTAACCTCCATTTTACGTACTGTGAAATAACAAGAACCGCGCTGCTTTTCACAAATTTTCTTAAAGAAGATTCCTGCTTTTCTTATCTGATTTGGCTTTAAATGAAAAATTCATCCAACTTCAATGTTGTTTTTTATAAATGCTACACTGAATCAACAAATTAAAGCTTGAGCATTGTGCATAAACTCGGCAAATTATGAGCAAATGAGCTGAATAAGATTTTTCAAAATATGGCCAGTCCAGCGCAAACTATTCGCCACAAGCTACTAAATACTTTTTTTTCTCGGCATTCCATTTGGTTTGCTTGTATTTTTATCTTCCTACTCATTTCGAGTTTTCATTTAGGTTATTCCCCTCGTTATATTCAATATTTTATTCCACAAACCTTATTGAATAGTATCTGGGTCATTACTGGGCTTTTAAGCTTATTGGGTTTATATGACGTCATACAAAACAAACATTCGATTTTAAAAAATTACCCTATCATGGGGCACTTTCGTTTTCTATTTGAAGAATTTCGACCTGAAATTCGCCAATATTTTATTGAATCTGATCAAGATGCACTGCCCTTTTCTCGTATGCAACGTAGCTTGGTCTATCAACGTGCAAAAAACCAAAATGCAGATAAACCATTTGGTTCAATTGTTGATGTTTACCAAAATGATTACCGCTTTATCAATCACTCCTTGTCACCTTGCATTCCTGCCATTCCTGAAACTTTCCGTATTAACATCGGCAATGAACAATGTAAGCAACCGTATAGTGCATCGATATTAAACATCTCTGCGATGAGCTTTGGTAGCTTAAGTGCCAATGCCATTCGTGCCTTAAACTTAGGCGCAAAAATGGGCAATTTCTACCATGACACCGGTGAAGGCAGTATTAGTCCTTATCACTTGGAAAATGGTGGCGACATTGTTTGGGAACTCGGTAGTGGTTACTTTGGCTGTCGTACGATTGATGGTCAATTCGACCCTGTACGTTTTGCTGAACAAGCCAAGCACCCTCAAGTCAAAATGATTGAGATCAAATTATCTCAAGGTGCAAAACCAGGCCATGGTGGCATTTTACCTAAAGACAAAATTTCCGAAGAGATTGCTCAAATCCGTGGTGTCAGCCGTGAACATGACTGTATCTCCCCATCTAGCCATCCTGCCTTTAGTACCCCTATTGAAATGATGCAATTTATTCAGCAATTGCGCGAGCTTTCCGAAGGTAAACCTGTAGGCTTTAAACTGTGTATCGGACAACCATGGCAATTTATGAGTATTGTAAAAGCCATGTTACATACAGGGATTACACCCGATTTTATCGTGGTAGATGGTTCTGAAGGTGGGACTGGCGCAGCGCCAATTGAATTGATCGATAATATGGGTACGCCACTGCGTGAAGGCCTACTCTTTGTCAATAACACCCTGATTGGTGCAGGCTTACGTTCAAAAATTAAAGTCGGTGCCAGTGGTAAAATTATTAGTGCTTTTGATATTGCCAGTACCATGGCAATTGGCGCAGATTGGGTCAACTCAGCTCGTGGCTTTATGTTTGCAGTCGGGTGTATTCAAGCTCAAAGCTGTCATACCAACCAATGTCCAGTTGGCGTTGCAACGCAGGACAAAGACCGTCAAAAAGCCATCCATGTTCCGACCAAAGCAGAGCGTGTTTTTAATTTCCATAAAAACACCATGCATGGTTTATCTGAACTTATTGCCTCTGCGGGTTTACAACACCCGTCGGATATCCGTGCACACCATCTAGCACAGCGCATTAACAACCGTGAAATTAAAAACTATGCACAGCTACATTTTTGGTTAAAAGATGGGGAGTTACTCAGTTGTGAAAATAAAGATGAAGAAAACTTCTATTTCCGTATGTGGAATATGGCTCATCTAGAAAAGTTCTGATTCCTCCACCCAAAAAAAAGAGGCGACTACGCCTCTTTTTTTCGTCTAGATCCATCACACTGATTAAGGTAAGCTGTGCTCAATCGTCAATTAGTAACTGATGTTACGCGCGTAAAAGTAAATACGCATTTTTAAAATAATTTTTAAGCCTATTCGACGGAGTCTTACATCTAGGGCTTAAATAAAGGGATTACCCTTCGGCTGGAGGTACTCTTACGAAACGTTGTTTCTCATTCGGCAAAATGAGAAGCAAAGCTTCGCAAGGAAACCATCTTGCGGTGCAATGCACCTCACCGACAAAACTCGTTCACTAGCGTCAAATTATTCAAAGTATTGCAAAAACATTTTTGATTAGGAGTAGTCCAGTCTCAAACACTTGCGGATGACCTTCCCACGTATCGTACTTTTATTTAAATCAAATTACGCCCCTGATGTTAGTGCGTAACATCAGTTAGTAATAAGACTTGCTATTCGATTGAGCATGCAAGAATGCCGGGATCAAACCTGTTAATGCAGCACGAATATCGGCACGTTCATTAATCAGCTGATGCGAACCTTCTTCAAGCATGAGAAGCGTCTGTAAACGAAATTTACGACGTATAAACTCAATGTTATAACGCCAATCTACAGTTTGATCCTGTGCGCCTTGCGCTAACCACACTGGAATACGGCACGCTGGGCGTTCTTCCATCTCCTGCATCCATTTTGACATGGCCAAAATCCAATCCATCCCCATCATTCGAGGTTGTAGTGGATCTTTTAAGCGGACAAAACGTAAAAACTCAGGGTTATGATTATTCCGTCTAAAATGACGTGGCACTTCACGTTTAATACGACGAATAATGCCTAATCCAACCGAGTTATGCCACCATGCCGTTTTTGCAGGACGAATCAGCGGAGATAATAATAAAACCCGTTCGACATATGGGTTTTTGCGATGTTCAGCAAAATCTAACAGATGATGCAGCCAAATCGCACCACCCGTGCTCTGCCCAATCCCTAACCATGGGGTTGGTAGTTGAGCCGCATGTTTCACATAACGATATACTGCTTCCAAAACTTGTTGGTAATGATCAAAGTTTTGAATACTGGCTGGCGATCCATTACTTAGACCATGCCCCGGTAAATCATAGGTTAAAACACTAAAACCTTGATCTAAGAGTTCACGAATAATCGGCTGATATATTCCACTATGCTCTAAATAACCATGCAATAAAAATACAGTGCCTTTAATGACATCCGTTTCAGTCTTCAGTTTCGGTTGAAACACTTGTACGTGTAATTTGAACAAAGGCATTTCTACATAGCCTTGCCAATGTTCACAGTTCAAGGCATCTAAACCATAAAGTCGTCGATATGACTGTATTTCAACACTAGGCTCAAACGGTCGATTTAAATTCAGCGGTTCTAATAATTGTGGGGTTAATTCTCGACTTGGAACTGGAAGATCTAATTGTTTAAGAATCGAAGGATTAAGAAATGGGATATCTGACATTATGGGACCTCCCGACAGTCACTTGAGCCAAACCAAACGTCACGTAAGGTGGCTAATAATTCATAATTAGCACGACGACTATGGTCATAATTTTTTTCACTTGGTCGCCATGTGGTTAGTGTCGTTGGCATAGGTGCCACAACAGGAATGGTTTCGATACCATTTAGTGCAAATAAACGACGTGTTCGAGGCATATGATATTGATCGGTAATTAAAATAACCGTCGGTGCGCCGCCTTTTTTCTGTAAAAGTAACGAACTAAAACGCGAATTTTCGCAAGTATTCATACTGCGGTCTTCAAGCAATTTCGCATCAACATCATATTGCTTTAACCATGCTTGCATATACGGTGCTTCCACACCACTCAGTACAATCGGTAACTTATTGGCACGTTCAACATCGAGTGTTTTTTCCAGTCGAAGTCGTGTGTAGTCATTCACTACGATATCTTTATCATTTTTATCTAAGGTTAAACCACCACCTAACACCACAATCGCATACGGCTCTGCGGTTGGCTGCTTTAATGTTTTATCTTTCATTTTGGCAAGATCAAGATAAGTTTCATCATCGATCGGTTCCGCTTCTGAAGCCGCTTGCTCAATTTCATGGGTTTTTAAGAACTCTGTATATTGAGTCATCAGTCCTTTATTTTCCGCACTATTGAGCTCAAGCAGCTCTTTCATTTTTTGAGCAGGATTTTCCGCCAATGCTTCAGAAGAAGCCGCCTCGGACGCAGAAGGATTCAGCAGAGGTACTTTCGGTATGTCCTTTTGACTATCATTCTTTTCTTTTTCATGTTCTTCTTCAATGAGCTGCTGTAACGCCTTATAACGTGCTTGTATAAGGGTTAAATCTTGAGGCTCATCAGACTGTATGGCTTGCTCCATGAGTTTTAAATACGCTTGGCGCGCTATCCATAAGTCAGAACCCGGCTCATAGTTATCATCATCACTCAAGGCGCCGAGTTTTTGACTTTGCGCTGCGAGCTGATTGACTTCTACAGGAACGAAATAATTTAAACTTTTAACGATCAATTTAGAATAAAACGGCGTATAGATAAAAATCATTAGACAGCCCAAAAGTACAAATACCACTGCGGCAATTTGTACTAAGCGAACCATCCAATGTGTTTTATGCATAAATCTAAAACCTATGTGTTTTTATTGATCTGCGTGAGATCGAATCAAGCCATTTGTATCAAATAATACAGGCTCAGGATGTAGTTCAATATTAAATTTTTCAAAAACATCATGTTGTACAGCTTTGTAAGTTGTACGTACATCTTGCAACGTTGCGTCTTGATAATTAACCAACACCAAAGCTTGCTTATCGAACATACCCACTGAACCCACAGATTTCCCTTTCCAACCTGCTTGGTCAATCAACCAGCCCGCTGCCAGTTTTACCGCATTATTCGGTTGTGGGTAATGGGGTAAATTGGGAAATTGCAGCGCAATTTGGTCAAAGGCTTGCTGGCTAATCACAGGATTTTTAAAGAAACTTCCGACATTTGGAAATTCTTTGGGATCTGGGAGTTTGGTTTGACGAATATGAATGACTTGTTGTTGTAGGTTTTCTGCACTTAAGTCTTCACCTACCGCCTGCTTTAAATCACCATAATTTAATTTTAAATCTGCATGTTTTAAAAGTTTAAACGTGACATGCGTAATAATAAAACGCTCTGGCTCATCTTTAAAAATACTATGGCGATATGAAAAATGACAATCGGCAGCGCTAATACTACTTTGCTGTTCTGTTACTCGGTCATAGACCTGTACAGATTCAATAAACTCACCCGCTTCAACACCATAAGCTCCAATATTTTGCACAGGTGAAGCACCGACTAAACCGGGTATCAATGCTAAATTTTGTAAGCCATAAAACTGGTGTGCCGTCGTCCATAGCACAAAGTCATGCCACACTTGCCCTGCACCCACTTTTAAAGTCTGTGTATCGGCATCGTCTTGTACATATTCAATACCTTGAATATCCATATGCATCACTAAAGCATGTATTTGCTCAGGCAACAGCATATTACTGCCTCCTGAAAGTACCAATACATTTAATTGCTCAGCTTTGGCAAAGTCGAGCGCTGCTTGGATATCTTCTACTGATTGAACACGTACATAATGAGATGCTACAGCATCGAGGCTTAATGTATTAAATGGCTTAAGCTGAACCTGTGTTTGAATTTGCATTCTTAAACCTTAATTTTTTTGCTGTGCTTGTAACTGAGTTTTTAAATAATTGACCCAAGCCTGACTGCTAGATTCGCATTGATCTAATACATGTTCAAACCCTGCATCACCACCATAGTACGGATCTGGTACTTCTTGTTGCGGATATTGGTGATCATGTTGACTCATCAAAGACACTTGTGCACGTAGTTGACCGAATTGTTGCTGCGCCTTTTGCATGAGGTTTTGAATATTGTCTAAATTTTCGTAGTCCATGGCCAAAATCAAATCAAATTCAATAAAATCATGAACCGTTAACTGACGTGCACGTAATGTAGATAAGTTATAGCCACGTAATTTTGCATGCTGTTGGCTACGAAGATCAGGCGCTTTGCCCGGATGATAATTGCTCGTACCCGCAGAGTCGACGTGAATATTAAGTTGCGCTTCATCACAAAAATGTCTGAGAACCACTTCAGCCGTAGGTGAACGGCAAATATTTCCTAAACAAACACACAACACCTTATATGGCGTGCTGGATGACATAACAACCTCAAGACTACTTTTATTTCAAGCGTCTTATGTTAAGTTATTTACAGGATGAATCCTATATCAACACTCAAGAATAATGTTTATTTGGATATAAAAAATTAGGGATAAGCCAATGAGTCAATTTCAGTTTCAAACCGTCAGCAATATTATTTCAGGCTTAGGCTCTATTTCCCAACTGAGAGAGGTCCTAGGCGACTTTCAAGCCAAGCGTGTTATGCTTGTGACCGACCCCGGTATGTTGCAACAACAATTACATTTACCCATTTTGGATATTTTAGAAAGTATCCATCAAGATTATGTGATTTATTCCAGTATTCAAGCTGACCCTGCAGAACATATAGTTTTGGATGCAGTTCAATTTGCCAAGAATGAAAAAGTGGATTTGATTATTGGATTTGGTGGTGGAAGTTCAATGGATGTAGCTAAAATTATTGCGATCTTGGCTCATCCTAAGCAAACACAACAGATCCGTGATTTATATGGTGTAGCTAATGCAAAACGACCACGCTTACCGCTCATTTTGATCCCGACAACGGCAGGGACCGGCTCTGAAGTCACACCAATCTCTATCGTCACTACAGGTGAAACCACCAAAACTGGTATCGTCTCCCCTGTACTGTATGCCGATGTCTGTATCCTCGATGCGAACTTTACATTAAATCTTCCCGCACACATTACCGCAGCAACCGGTATCGATGCCATGGTTCATGCCATTGAAGCCTATACATCAAAAATTAAAAAAAATCCGTATGCGGATATGCTTGCTAAACAAGCTTTGCGTTTATTAAATAAAAATTTAGCGCTGGTTTTACACGACGGACATAACCTCGAAGCGCGTCAGCACATGCTGGTCGGTTCAATGCTTGCAGGACAGGCCTTTGCTAATGCGCCAGTTGCAGCGGTGCATGCACTCGCCTATCCACTCGGTGGACACTTTCATCTCTCGCATGGTCATACCAATGCACTGGTTCTCGCTGAAGTGTTAAAGTTTAATGCACCTCAGGCCAAGCAGCATTATGCAGAACTTATGAGTTGGCTAGACCCATACAGTACGGGCTGTACCGATGGTTTATGTGATTTATTTATTGATCATATGCAAAATCATTTAGATCAGAGCGGTTTGGTGCTTAAACTCAGTCAACTCAATGTGCCTGAAAATATGCTCGATCGTTTAGCAGAAGATGCGCTATTACAAACACGACTATTACAAAATAATCCGCGAGAACTGCAGTTTGAAGACGCTCGCCAGATTTACCAATCAATTTATGCCTAAAGTTCACTCATTTTTGAAATAAAGAAAATACCAACGATGAAACCTGAAACTAAACGCCGCCAAAACTATCGTTTTTTATTTCCAATCCAAACGCGTTGGGCAGACAACGATATGTATGGCCATGTCAATAATGTCACTTATTACAGCTATTTTGATACCGCTGCAAATGCGCTATTGATTCAACATGCCGGTTTTGATTTGCGAAATACCCCGATCATTGGTTTAGTGGTCGATTCAGCCTGCAGCTTTTTACAAGAACTGTCCTATCCAGAAATCATTGAAGTTGGAGTTGCGATTGAAAAAATTGGTAATTCTTCACTGCGCTATGACTTAGCTATTTTTAAACAAGGACAAAATGAGGCTGCAGCTCAAGGACATTTCGTGCATGTATTTGTTGACCGCCAAACACGAAAAAGCACCTCGATACCCGAAGATATGCGAGATGCTTTAACTCAATTTTTACTTTAATTTTTATATCCAGCTTGAAACTTATTTGAGCTGGATATTTTGCAACTCACCATCAAAGCTTTTGAGTAAGTCTTTCACAACAGGCTCAGCATGTAATAACTCATTTGCACGTGCAAAGGCTTTTTCCTTGCGGACATGTTGTAAAGCAAACGGTGTGGTTTCTTCGACATCTTCAAAGCTGATATGGAAACGACATTTTGACCATTGTGCATGAATGGCTTGTTCCAATACATGCTGTAATTGAGTCACTAAAGCTTCGTACCGCTTTGGAATATGGAAAGTCGATTCACCGTCAATCGTACCTCGCATAATGCCATGCTGAGCCAACTCTTGTACCGCAGGTGAAAGTTGACTATTTCGGAACCAATACTCCCACTTTTCGACCGTCCACTCACCTTCAAGGGTTTGAGGCTGTAAAGTCAAAATATCTTGTGGCATCAAGGTAGAAGATGAACCCGTTTGAACAGCATCCGAAGAAACGGAACTTTGCGTAACTTGTGGTGATGCTAGATCAAAACCATTGTCGCCTTGAGCACCCGAAACTGATTCATTCACCACATGTTGTGGTTCAATGGCATTGATCAAATGTGGCTGAACTGTTTCAGGCTCTACACTTTTTGACTCTAAAGCTGTTGGTTCTAAAGGTGCAATATCTTCAAAATTTATAGCGCTTACATCAACTTCTGCAGTTTCAGTACTCGGCGTCGGATCTAAATCAAATAATGTATCTTCTGCCACGGCATCCATAACAAGCGTGTCATTTTGCTGTGTCGATACAGACTCAACCGGTGCAACCTCTTGCGTATCTAGAGTGCCATTTGCTGTAGATGCTGTAGAAGTTTGGCTTATTGCGTCTTCTTCAGGATCATCTAAAAAATTATCAGATGAAGGTTCATCGACTGCAGGTGCAGAAACATAGCCATCATCGTCATCATAATGTGAATCATCAAAATCATCGAAAGCTGGCGATGTGTCTACAGCGGGTAAAGCTTCAGGCTGCTCAACAGTGGCAACCTGTGCAGCAGACTCAACAACGGTATTGGGTTGCTGCAAAGACTGTGTTTGAGTCGGCTGAACTGTTTCGGCCTGATTTTGAGCAAGCTGTGGCTGTGCGGCTGACTCTTGCTGTACGGCAGAGACCAACATTTCGTTTGGCTGTAATGGCCGGAATGCTAATAGACGCAGCACACACATCTCAAAACCTTGCTCTTGTGTCACAGCCAACTGCAAGTCTGCCCGACCTTTACATGCGACTTGATAATACAACTGCAAGTCTTGAGCTGAAATTAACTGCGACAATTGCATAATTTTTTGATTGATCTCAGCACTATATTTCAACGCCAAGTCTGGCAAATATTGTAATAATGCCAATTCATGTAACGTTGAAATTAACTGATCCAATACCAGTGAAACATCCAGTGCTTGTTGACGGAATTGCATGAGTAAAGCACTCACGCGTTCACGCTGATTTTGATGAATGGCTAAAATCAAATCATAAATGATCGTACGGTCAATTAGGCCCAACATGTCTTTAACATCTTGGTGCTGAATTGAACCCTGACCATAGGCAATCGCTTGATCAGTTAGTGACAATGCATCACGCAGTGAACCTTGAGCCGATTCAGCAATTTGCCAAATCGCATCTTGCTCCGCTTGAATTTGTTCTTTTTGTAAGATATCTGTCAAATGCGATGTGATTTCATCCACCGCTAAAGGACGCAAAGTAAATTGCAAGCAACGTGAAATTACAGTAATCGGTAATTTTTGTGGATCTGTGGTTGCAAATAAGAACTTCACATGCTCTGGCGGCTCTTCTAACGTCTTTAATAACGCATTAAATGAATGCGTAGAGAGCATATGCACTTCATCGATTAGATAAACCTTGAAGCGACCTTGGGTTGGAGCATAAGGAACGTTGTCGAGAAGTTCTCGAGTATCTTCAACTTTGGTCCGTGATGCCGCATCGATTTCAATTAAATCAATAAAACGACCTTCATTTACTGCTTTACACGTTGGGCAGACTTCACACGGCGTTGAGGTTACACCTGTTTCACAGTTCAGACATTTTGCCAAAATACGGGCAATAGTGGTCTTACCCACACCTCGAGTACCTGTAAATAAATACGCATGATGTAACCGACCACGTTCTAAGGCACTGGTAAGTGCGCGTGACACATGGTTTTGCCCCACGAGTTCAATGAAATTTCGTGGACGGTATTTTCGTGCAAGTACTTGATACATGTATGCTCCTTTTTACAGGTGTAAGCATACTGTTTTTTTGTCTAATAGTGAAATAAATGGCAGAGTTTGGACAATAAAAATCCGATCTTGAGCTATCACAATGATCAGGCAAATTTAATATAAATTACGAATGCTTAAACTGCTTTATTTAAAAGGAAATCACTCTGCATTTGATAGCGTTTCGCCGTCTGGTCTTCACGAATTTCTAGCAATTGCTGATCCAAATCTACATACAAAAGATTGCGCGTTTGCACATTCATGAGTTCTAGCTGCTGCTTTGATTCATCTTTAAAACGAATTACACCTTTTAGCACTTCTACTTCGTTATGACCACTTAGACTTTCACGAGTAAGTGTATAGGTTTGGTCTTCATGTAGCTCAAGAGCCACAGCCATACCGGGACAATCTTCACAACGAGAAAGACAGCCCATACAAGGTGTTATGCCTTTAAAATTACCGACCCATGCTGCATGCTGTTTTTCAGCAGTAATTGCTTCTATCTCCTTTGATTTCGTTTGAGTTGAATCCTGACAACCCAACATTGCCGACGTTGCTACTAAGGGAATCAAAACAACTTTTTTCATAGGGATATCACAGCAGTCTAAAACTGCGAGGGAAAATAGCATATTTTTCACATTTCCCCAATTTCTGTTCTATTCCGAAGTATCTTAAATCCAGCCTTTACGCCCTTTTAATACTTTATCTGCACAGCGTAAGGTTTCTTGAGTTAGGCCCCATAAGCGATAATCGCCCGTGATCGAACCCGTCGCAAAGTTATGTGTATACGCAAAACTTAAATCACGCTGCGGATCGCACCAGGCCCCAGAACCATTAAAACCAATATGTCCAAAACCTTGACTCGATTTGCCTAAAGTCAAAATTCGATGATATCCCAAACGCCAATTCATCGGTAAAGGCATAATACGATCACGTTTTTTATATTGAATTTTACTTAAAGATTCAAAAACTTGCGGTGTGATTAAGGTCTGTCCTTGCCACTGGCCATGATTGGCTAGCATTGCATAGATTTTCGCTAAACTATTGGCACTAAATATGCCTGTTGCCGCAGGAATAATGGCTTGTAAACCCTCATCACTAAAAAATGAAAACTTGCGCATTCCTTTTGGAATCATACCATCTTGAAAGTCTTGCAAATTTTGTCCCGAAAGTTGTAGGAGCTGATCAAAGATTGATGGTTTTCGTGTATCAGTCTTTTTTTTCGGGTTTTGTACTTGAGTATTATCTTGAACAGAAGCATCTATAGTGCGTTCTTCTTTTTTCTTTTTCGGAATCAAGCGTGCAACCTCACCAAGTTGATGTTCTGGTACGCCAAAAAATGCATGATCCAATGCCAAAGGCTCAACCAAATAGTGTTGCATTAGTTCAGCAAGCGGTCGACCTGTGGCCTTTTCAAGTACACCACCGACTTGCCAACCGAAGGTTAACGGTTGATATGCTGCATCAGTTGATGGCTCAAAACGTGGCTTAGCTTGTTCGATGACTTTAAGCATATGTGGCCAATCAGCCATTTCAGATGCTGTTTCGATGATATTACGGATATCGTATAAACCACTTTGATGACTCAGCATGTGCCTTAATGTGATATCCGACTTGCCATTTTGAGCAAACTCAGGCCAATATACGGCAACGGGAGTATCGTAATCTAGAAAGCCTTCGCTCACTAAGATATGTGCAAGCGTTGCAAGAACACCTTTACCCGTGGAATAACAGACCGAGGGCGTATTGGACTGCCAAGCTTCTTCGGCTGACTTTTTACCAGTCCAAATATCCACGACTTTTTGACCTTTAAAATATACCACTAAGGCAGCTCCGCCTAAGTGGGTTCGAGCATCCTGCATCCGGCTAAATTGCGCCGCCAAATCCTGAAACGCCTCGTCAACCGTACCTTGAAAATTATTCTTCTGTGCAAATAGATATTCTTTGAGCGCTTGCATCATCATTCCTTTGAATATAAATCGCTTGAGATTAAAACAAAAAAGCCTAAACCGATATCGATTTAGGCTTAAGTCTTACAGTGCTTTTACACTTCCCGCGACATGCGGTTTTTTGTTTTTGCTATTTCGAATTGCAAACTCGGTATCTTGTCCAGTTTGAGCCGTTAAAAACTCAACTTGTGATGGGAGATACATCGGCAGTTTAAACCAGACATCTGCTTCATAGGCATCTGGCAAAGTTAAGCTCGACAAGGCTTTGGCTTTACTCCACATACCATGTGCAATGGCTTGTTTAAAACCAAACGCTTTAGCGGTTACAGCATGAATATGAATCAAGTTAAAGTCACCAGAAGTCAACGCATAACGGCGACCGGTATTTTCAGAAACATTCCATTCAGCTTGAACTTGCAACTCAGCTGACTTTGTTTCGGTAGATTTTGCCGCAGCTTTGTTCTCGGTTTTTTGACGTGCTAAATACGTGGTTAATGATTCTACAACCACTTCATCGCCCACTTTTGCAGTGGTAATAAAGTCAAATTGCACGCCTTTATCATGTGGCTGTAATTCACCAAATTTGCATGACAATGACAGTGTTTCATTTACACCAACTTTGCGATATTGCTTCACTTGGTTACGAATATGTACCAAACCTAAGATCGCAAATGGAAAAGCTTCCGTAGTCATCATATGCATTTGCAAACTTTGAGAAAGCACAGCCAAATAAATCGCTGGGATATAACCATTGTTTTTAAAGCCACAGACTTCGTTATAAGCTTTTAAATGTTTTTGATCGACCTTAAATGAATCCACCACATATTCAACTTGCGGCAGCACTTTTTCAGCTTTAGGCTTTTTAAAAATCAAGCCTTGAATCACTTTTGGATAGGCTAAATAAGGTTTTGGAAGTTGACTAAAATGGCGAGTATTCATACTAAACCTTTGGAAGTTTTTATTTCAATGTTTTAAAAGCATCTTCTCTTGCGCCATATATAGCTCAAGGAGAAGGCTAGAATGAGGGTTAGACCCATTCATTTATAGCAAATTTTTACCTCTCCCTAGCCCTCTCCTAAAAGGAGAGGGAATTTTAAGAGGAATGTATTAAGCCCCTAACAAGCTTTGACCACACACACGTACCACATTACCGTTCAAGCCTGTCGATGCAGTTGAAGCAAACATCGCAATCGTTTCTGCAACATCTACAGGTAAACCGCCTTGACTCATCGAGTTCATGCGACGACCTGCTTCACGGATTGCAAATGGAATCGCAGCAGTCATTTGCGTTTCAATAAAGCCTGGAGCAACAGCATTAATGGTTACGCCATTTTTCAATAATGGAGCAGTAAATTTAACCACACCAATCACACCAGCTTTAGAAGCAGCATAGTTGGTTTGACCTAAGTTACCTGCAATACCTGAAATAGAAGATACGCAAACAATACGACCATTTGCATTCAAACCATCATTTTCAAGAAGGTAATCATTTACACGCTCAATCGCAGACAAGTTAATGTTAATCACCAAGTCCCAAAGCTCAGGTTTCATGTTAGCCAAAGTTTTGTCACGGGTAATCCCTGCATTGTGTACGATGATGTCCAAACCACCTTGTGCCGCTGCAGCTGCTTTAATTTTTTCACCTGCATCAGTTGCGGTAATATCAATTGCCAGTGTTGAACCACCAATTTTACCTGCAACACGGTCAAGATCTGCTTGTTGTTGTGGAACGTCCAAACAAATCACATGCGCGCCATCACGTGACAATACATGTGCAATTGCTTCACCAATACCACGGCTTGCACCTGTTACAACAGCTGTTTTGCCTGCAAGCGGCTTATTCCAATCAACATCCACAACATCTGCTTTAGATACACGAATCACTTGACCCGATACATAAGCTGAACGTGGTGAAATTACAAAACGTAATGCAGATTCTAAGTTTGCTTCAGCACCTTCGTCTACATAGACTAACTGTGCTGCAATCCCTTTCTTAAACTCTTTACCCACTGATTTTACAAAACCTTCGAGTGCACGTTGTGCAATGGCTTGTTTCACAGTTTTCGCAGTTTCTGGTGTTGTACCAACAACGACAACGCGACCAGACGCCTGAATTTGACGTGCGATTGGGTTAAAAAAGGCATATAAGGCATGCAATTGTTCTGAGTTTTGAATACCTGAAGCATCAAACACCACAACTTTAAACTTAGACTCTTTATCGCCTTCGTTGAATGCGCTTAAGTTTAAACCTGATTTTGCCGCAGCTTGTTGTAATTCAGCATTATTGCCTGCATAGCTATTGGCATGAATATTTGCCAAGACTTGTGCAATAGCACCAGATAATGTTGAAGCAGGCGCTGCACCGAATAAAACCGCACCTTTAACTACAGGTGTTGCAGACTCAAAACGCTCTAAAAAAGTCGGTGATGGTAAACCTAAATTTTTGATGACAAATTTACCAATAGGAGATTTTGCAAATGTTTGGTATTGATCAGTCATGTTTATTATCTCTCATACAGATTAATTTTTGATGGATCTGAAGATATCCCTTTAACTTCAAGATGATGTCAGATACTTATATTTCAATAGTTCCATCAGTTTCCATGGAATCATACTTGAGTTAAACCGCAGATGGCTTGACCTGAATGCTTTAGCGAATGTCATTTTAGTCAATTTACCCCTTTGGTGAATATGCTAATGTAGCCGTCAAGAAGATCATCAACATGCTTGGAAAAGCCTTATGAGCAAAACAACTCAAGAAAATCCAGCAGTCGAAAGTCCGACTACGGAAACTGTGTCAAATACATCAAAGAGTACGCCACGTACCGCTAAAAGTACGGGCACAGCAACCAAGTCTACAAGTGATGTCGCTAAAACGAGCCGTCCTCGTCGTGCATCTACACGTACTAAGACACCCGCTTCAAACCCTAAAACAGCTTTAAAATCAACAACTCAAACGTCTGTTCAACAGGATAATACCATGAGTCAAAACACAGTTCGCCGCGTTGCTATTATCGGTGGTAATCGTATTCCTTTCGCTCGTTCTAACGGCGCTTACTTCACTGCTTCAAACAGCGACATGTTCACCGCAGCATTAAATGGTCTTGTTGAACGTTTCAACCTTCAAGGTCAACGCCTTGGTGAAGTTGTTGCTGGTGCCGTGTTAAAACATAGTCGTGACTTTAACATGACCCGTGAGTGTGTACTCAATACTGAACTTGCTCCTGAAACACCTGCTTACGATATTCAACAAGCATGTGGTACAGGTTTACAAGCTGCTTTCTTGGTTGCTAATAAAATTGCTTTGGGTCAAATCGAAGTGGGTGTTGCTGGCGGTGTAGATACAACCTCTGATGCACCGATCGCTTTTGGTGATGGTTTACGTAAAGCACTACTTGAACTGAACATCGCAAAAACAGGTAAAGATCGCCTTAAAGCATTAACTAAAATTAATGTTAAAGATTTGATGGATGCACCGAAGAACGGTGAACCACGTACAGGTCTTTCTATGGGTGACCATCAAGCCATTACGACACTTGAATGGGGTATCTCTCGTGAAGCGCAAGATGAACTTGCGGCATCTTCACATCAAAAAATGGCAGCTGCATATGAAGAAGGTTTCTTTGATGACCTGATTACGCCATTCCTAGGTTTAGAACGTGACAACAACTTACGTGCAGACTCTTCTGTAGAAAAACTTGCGAAGTTAAAACCAGCGTTTGGTAAAGGCGATGCGCGTACGATGACTGCGGGTAACTCGACTCCACTAACTGATGGTGCATCATGTGTCCTTCTTGCCTCTGAAGAATGGGCGAAAGCAAACGGTCACGAAGTGCTTGCTTATTTAACCTTCCAAGAAACAGCGGCGGTTGACTTTGTAGAGAAAAAAGAAGGCTTATTGATGGCGCCTGCTTATGCAGTGCCTCGTATGCTTGAACGTGCAGGTATTACGCTACAAGATTTCGATTACTATGAAATTCATGAAGCGTTTGCATCTCAAGTATTGTCTACACTAAAAGCATGGGAAGATCCTAAATTCTGTAAAGAACGTTTAGGCTTAGATGCACCATTGGGTTCAATAGACCGTGCTAAATTGAACGTGAAAGGTTCATCTCTTGCTGCAGGTCACCCATTTGCTGCAACTGGCGGTCGTATTATCGCAACTGCTGCAAAACTATTGAACCAAAAAGGTTCAGGCCGTGTACTTGTATCGATCTGTGCTGCGGGTGGTCAAGGCGTAACAGCGATTATTGAAAAATA
Organism: Acinetobacter sp. YH12094; assembly: GCF_013419295.1. Taxonomy (NCBI): domain Bacteria; kingdom Pseudomonadati; phylum Pseudomonadota; class Gammaproteobacteria; order Moraxellales; family Moraxellaceae; genus Acinetobacter; species Acinetobacter sp. YH12094. Next base: position 91,476 of record NZ_VPAK01000008.1, on the reverse strand, counting down.
ATCCTTTATGCTTTAAAGCAAAAAACCGCTCTTATGAGCGGTTTTTTATTTCAGAGATTTCATAATTTTTAGAAACGATAACCAACACCTAAATAAGTAATGATGGGATCAATATCAATCTTTGTCGTTGCATGAATTAATTGTTCACCCGTCGTTTGGTTAATCACATCAATCTTGGTTTTGTTATTTAACTTCGCATAAGACACCGAAGCAACCGTAAACCAACTTGGGTTGAAGTCATAAGTAAATCCAAGTGTGACAATTGGAGCAATCGCATCATCCGCATCGACATCGACCACCATTTTTCCTGATGATTCTTTACCATCGAGTGCTGCACCCGCATTATTATCTTTAATGTTTTGAATCATATGTCCTGCAGCAATTAAGTCAGATTCAATTCCTTTATTGAGTTCAATATCATTAAAATAAGCATACATGATCCCTGCACCCACATAAGGTCTAAACTTATTTACACCCGACTGACCAAATTGGTACTGTGCCTGAAATACCGGCGTCCAAGCTCTCGCACTCGCCGCTTTACCATAAGATGATAGATCCGTAATGGGTACTGCGTAATCTAGTGGTAAACCATCAGGGAATAACAAACCGCCTAGACCGCCTGGCTCTGCTAGACCAGATAATGGCGCGGTAATCATACCCTTACCTTTAATATCCACCTTAGGTGGGATACCGCCAATTACTTGCAAAGAAACATTATCATTAATATGGTAGTTAAATGTTAAACCTAAAGTATCGACATCTTCTGCTTCAAGCCCCGCACCTTCAGCTGACCATTGATCTAGTCCATTGATCGTTGCGATTCCTGCAATATCTGACTTAATATTGCCATCTTTATCTTTAATTAATCCTCCCAAAGGGCCATTCACAAGGTCGGTTAAAGTGTCCTTAAGATTCGCGGAATTACTCCCTTCATTATAAATTGCATTCGGATCAATCGCTTTTAGAAAACCTTCAGCACTAATTGTCCCTACTTTAGCCTGTGTGCCATTTGCCACAGCGGTATTAATATTAAAAGGATTTGCTTTCCCTTGCGGCATCACATGCATCCAACCCGCTGATACAGAAAAACGTTTAAAGTTACCATCTGCAAATGTAAATTGTGTAAGTCCAAGTAAAACAACAGGTGTGACAATTTTTATCAATTTCATATGCTAACTCCTTGTCTTGCATATTTTTTTAATCCACTTATAAAAACATTCTTTGTTCTTATCTTTAAAAGTTATGTAATTAGTATAATTTATTATAGTTATATTATGTTTTTATATATTGTTATTTGTAAACTTTTGCACTATTTTAATGCAAAAAAGGCCTGTACTTATCAATACAGGCCAATGTGATTTTCTTATTGAAATTTAACGATATTGTGGTTGGTAACCCAAGTGCGCCTCGATCTGGTCATAGCACCATTGGAAAATAAATGTGTAGACTAAAATACACATGGTCATACTAAAATCGAGCAAAATCGCCTGCCATAAGGTCATATGCATGGCATAAGCCACCATTGGGATGGTGGCAAGCATTAAGCCGCCCTCAAATCCAATCGCATGTAAAACACGTACACCAAAGGTTCTTTTTAACTTTCTTTTTGCTTCAAATTTTTCAAAATAATGATTAAAAATCATGTTCCAAATCACAGAAGTGACCGCCATGGCAATACCTAGCGTACCTGTCACCTCCATCGGAACTTTAAAAATAAAACTTAACGCAATAGCAATGATCACCAATAGGATGAACTCATAGCTTAGCGCATGAATAATCCTTCTCTTGGAAATCGTCATTTTAAGACACTCTATCATTTGTAAAAATCACATTTTATTTTTATATTATTGATTAATCGAGTTAGGTTCTTTCAATATTACTGAAAGGTTGTATTCCTTTATTTTTTATATGCACATGAATATTAATCAAGAACAACTGATGATTTTTAAAACAGTCATGGAAACAGGATCATTTTCCGCAGCAGCTCGACAGCTCGGCAAAGTGCCATCAGCAGTCAGCATGTCCATTGCGAATTTCGAAATTGATCTCAACCTTAAACTTTTTGAGCGCGTTGGTCGTGAACCTATACCCACGGCTCAAGCACTTAACTTGTATGAAAAAACTGAACAATTATTGATAGAAATTAATCAGTGGAAACAGCATGCAATTGCACTGAGTCATGGTTTAGAGTCTTCACTGAATATCGTGGTGGTATCAGAATTGCTACATACGCAGTGGACTGATTATATCTCTTTACTAGAAACTCATTTTCCATCTTTGCAAATCAATATTTTTTCTGCGCCTCAAGAAGATGCCCAAAAGATGCTATTACAGGGTCAAGCACAGCTTGCCTTAATGTTTGAACGTGAACAGCTTGAGAGCTATGAACAATTTGTCGAATTGAAGCGTGAAGCATTGGTTCCTGTTGCTGCGACAAAACATGCCCTGTCGAAATTTAAGCAAGTCAGTTTTGAGCAAATTTTGCAAAGTCGGCAAATCGTGGTTGCAAGTCGTGATAAAAGCATCAAACCAGAATTGTTATTTTCCAAACACAGTTGGCGTACAGATAACCACCACTCTGCTTGTTCGATGATTATTCAAGGGCTGGGTTGGGGTGTGCTTCCATTAGAGATGTTTAATGAAAATCCGACGCTCAAAGATCAACTCAAAATCTTAAGCTTTCAAGATTTCACACCCAAATTTGAATATTTCGTCGACTTGGTCTGGAACCGTGAAAAACCACTCGGCTCGGCTGCTCATTTTTTGATTAATCACATCCGAAATTCACGAAAAACTACGATTTAGACTGCCTAATTGGGCGGTTTTAGGTTGGGTTCTAAACAGATTGTGTTATAAAAGTATGTACACCAAGAACATTAAGAACTAGATTTCAAATGACTCAAAATGCGTTAAACCAATTAAAAAGCCTAACAACGATTGTTGCTGACAGCAGTGATTTAGCTGCGATTAATACATTCCGTCCATTGGATGCGACTACAAATCCATCTTTAATTACAGCAGCGGCAAATCAACCTGAAAATAAAGAACTGATTGAAAGTGCTTTTGAACAAGCGAGTAAAGAAGGTTATCAAAACGATGAACTGGTTGAGCGCACTATCGATATCCTTACGGTCAAATTTGGTGTAGAAATTTTAAAATTGATCGAAGGACGTGTATCTACAGAAGTCGATGCAGCCTTGTCCTATGATACTGATGCCACCATTGCAAAAGCTAAAGAGCTATTGGCTTTATATGCACAGTATGGTATCGATCAAAACCGTATCTTAATTAAAATTGCCTCAACGTGGGAAGGCATTCAAGCCGCTAAAGCCCTTGAAGCTGAAGGCATTCACTGTAATCTGACTCTGTTGTTTGGTTTGCATCAAGCTCAAGCCTGTGCAGATGCTCAAGTCACGCTGATTTCGCCATTTGTTGGTCGTATTTTAGATTGGTACAAAAAAGCTGAAAATGTGGATAGCTACCCGATTGAGAAAGATCCGGGCGTGTTATCAGTGAAGCAGATTTACCACTACTACAAACAACATGACATCAAAACTGAAATTATGGGTGCTAGCTTCCGTAGTATTGATCAAGTGCTTGGTTTAGCAGGTTGTGATTTATTGACAGTTTCACCGAATTTATTGGCAGAACTGGAAAAAGATCAGCGTACCGTGGAAGTGCAATTGTCTAATCATCATGCGCATGCACACTGTCAACACGATGTACAAGTGCTCGACAAGCAAACTTTCAAAGCTGAAGTTGAAAAAGACTTAATGTCTTTCCAACTATTACAAGGCGGTATTGATGGTTTTATTAAAGCCCGTGAGCAGCTGAGTAGCTTACTGCGTCAAACTTTTGGCTTAGATGCTGAAATAAAAGCATAAATTAGAAATTTTCAGTTTCATCTAGAACCGAAGTTGTATACTACAGCTTCGGTTTTTTATTTGAGTGTCTTCAGTGTTTGGAATCACAGACTTAACGACCTTTATTATTGGTACGATATTAATTGTGATTTTACCCGGGCCAAATTCACTTTATGTCATGTCTGTTGCTTCTCGCTATGGCATTAAGGTCGGCTATTTAGGCGCTTTTGGTGTCTATACTGGCGATTTGATCTTAATCTTACTCACCGCTCTGGGGGCTGCATCCTTACTTCATGCCTTCCCTTGGTTATTTTTATTATTAAAAATTGTGGGTGCGCTGTATTTAAGTTATTTAGGTATCAAACTTTTCAAAGCTGCCTACCAAACATGGAATGCCGTTCAAACACCAGAACAACTCGACACCAAACAACTGAGTTTGAATGAATTGAAACCGTTTAAGACTGCATTAACCATCAGTATTTTAAACCCTAAAGCCATTCTTTTTTACTTATCGTTCTTTGTGCAATTCGTTGATCCTGCATATCCATATCCTGCGATTACATTTACTGTACTCGCGATCGTATTGCAAATTATCAGTATGAGCTATTTAACGATTTTGATCTTTTCGGGTGCAAAACTGGCTACCTATTTTGGCCATCGCTATAAATTTACGGCATGCTGTGTCGCAGCTGTTGGTCTTCTATTTTGTGGATTTGGTCTAAAGCTTGCGACATCTACCATGTAACCGACATGGGCAAAGTATTTCTGTTTTTTTACTTAGAAAAACTAAATCCCTTTAATGTTATGAATGGTTTAAACATCCACAATGTGGGTTGTCGATTCGTTCTATTAAAGTGCTGTTTGTTAAAGTGTCGTTTGTGAATAAATAAAGTATTTCCATAATATCTCGATGAGCACTTTTACTGTACAGGACTTGAGCGTATCATCCTGAAAAATGTCATCTTAAATCTGCGCCAACAATAGTCATAGCTCGATCAGTATGCAAAAACTACTCCAAGACTTTTCCATTCCAGCTGCTTTTGCAGGTTTTATTACGTTCTTAGTCGGGATCAGTGTCTCGGCTGTTTTGGTGATCCAATCTGCACAACTGCTCGGTGCCAACACTGCAGAAATCACCTCTTGGTTTTGGGCTCTAGGTTTGGGTATCGGCTTAAGCGGGCTGATTCTGTCTTGGAAATTTAAATATCCCGTTGCGACTTCATGGTCCACTGCAGGACTGGCACTGATTTTAGCGACTGCAAATGGTTACAGCATGAATGCCGCCCTAGGTGCTTTCTTGGTCTGTGGCCTATTGACAGCAGTACTCGGATTTTTAGGTATTTTTGAAAAAATACTGCGCTATATCCCGCAAAGTCTAACCAGTGCAATGTTGGCGGGCGTACTTCTAAAATTCGGTATTGAATTATTTGTCAGTTTACAAAATGAATGGGCATTCGTTCTGGGTTTACTCGCGGCTTATGTCATCAGTAAACGACTGTTACCACGTTATAGCATTGTCATTACGGTGATCATTGGCATTATGCTTTGTCCATTGTTACTTGGCTTTCAATTACCGGCGCTTAATTTAGAACTCGCACAGCCAGTTTGGGTCACACCTGAATTTTCGATCTCAGCAATACTGGGTTTAGCGCTACCACTCTTTGTAATCAATATGGCCTCTCAGTATTTACCGGGTTTAGCCATGATTAAAAATTATGGCTATCAACCCCACGTCAATCAACTGATCGGTTGGACTGGGACAGCCCAAACGCTACTCGCGCCATTTGGATGTTTTAGTGTCAATATTGCTGCGATTAGTGCGGCAATCAGTCTAGATGACCAAGCCCACCCCGATGAGAAAAAGCGCTATATCGCAGGTATGACCTGTGGCTTCTTTTATATTTTGATGGGCCTGTTTGCAGCCACTTTGGTGAGTTTCTTAACCGCTTTCCCATTGGTGTTTATTACCGCTTTAGCAGGCATTGCCCTACTAGGCACCATTGGACACAACATCGTCATTGCTTTCCAAGAAGCGAGTGAACGTGACGCCGCTCTACTCACCTTCTTGTTTAGTGCATCGGGCGTACAGTTTTTTGGTATTGGCTCTGCATTTTGGGGTTTGGTCTTTGGTTTAGTCGTGCATGCTATTTTCAAATATAAAAGAAATTAAGCCCTCAGTTAAATAATTTGCTTCAAATAAAGAATGATACGCGGTAACGTCATCCGCATGTGTTTGAGATAGGACTATTTCTAATCAAAAATGTTTTTGCGGTACTTTGAATAATTAGACACTAGTGAACAAGTTTTGCGGTGAGGAGCAATGCTCCGCAAGATGGTTTCCTTACGAAGCACGCTTCTCATTTTGCCGAATGAGAAACAACGTTTTCAAGAGTACCTCCAGCCGAAGACTAATCCCTTTATTCAATCCCTAGATGTAAGACTCTGTCGAATAGACTTAAAAATCATTTTAAAAATGCGTAATTACTTTTACGTATGTAAAATCAGTTATTTAATCTATTTCGCTCGATACGTTCGGGCGATCAGTTCTTGTTTTAATAATTGGGTTTCACTTTCATCTTCCACTTCTGTAAAAGCGGTGAGCCAAATACCATCGGCTGCATAACGAACAATTTTCAGCTCTATATCCGAATCTGTCTGATGATGACGCTCTAAACGTGAGTTCATCCATTCGATCCAATATTCATTAAAAGTTTTATCTGTCAGCATGGTCATCGAAATCGCGGACCAAGACTGTTGCAAACCCATGATTTGTTTTTCTAAAGTAATTTCAATATAAGCTCGGGTAAAACAACCGTATGGCTCAGGGTCTTCGTCAATTAATCGGTCAACGACCTCGTCTAATTGAGCCAAAAGCATCACAATCATGGACTCTAAGAGCTTTTGCTTATTTGAAAAATGATGAAATACACCACCTTTTGTAACCCCAACTAAATCCGCAACGGCTTGAATCGACACCCCGTTGACACCTTTATCAGCAGCAAGAAGGATTGCGTGCTGCAAAATACTTTGGCGTATCAGTTGAGGCTCTTTCTTGCGCTGATGCGGATTATCCATATTAATGTCCAGCTGAAGTTGAAAACAGGTTGATCACGACCACACCTGAAACAATCAGGCCTATCCCTAACATGGCTGGGAGGTCTAAACTTTGACGAAAGATAAAGTAGCCAATTAGTGCAGTTAAAACAATACCAACACCCGCCCAAATGGCATAAGCAATACCAAGTGGTATGACTTTAATCACCTGAGACAATAAATAAAATGCCAAACAGAATAAAACTGCGACAGCCAATGAAGGCGCAAGTTTGGTAAACCCTTCTGACTTCACCAAAAATGTCGAACCAATTACTTCTGAGATAATCGCCAATGACAGTAAGCCATAAGCTAAAGTGACCGAATTCATTAATTATTCCAAAATAAACATACCAACTGGTAGGTATGTTATTGAGTTAGAGATTATTCTGCAAGCCTTTTAAGTCTGTTTTTAATTTTTGACGGTCTGTGTGTGTTGTTGCAAAAATTCTAAAGTGCGATCAAAGGTCTGCTGACTGGCCTTTTTACTCATCATAAATTGATATTCATGTACCAAAAATTCTTTCGAATCTGGATAAAAAACCGCTGTCACAGATACATTATTTGCCAGCAATTTTTCTACAAAAGGCTCAGATTGCGTTTTGGTTAAAAAATCTTTATTGCCACCGCTGATAAATACAGGCGGATATTTTGAATTAATATTTGAGGCCGTTGAAATACGCGTTAAAAACTCGGCATCATCTTTTTTGTCTCCGGTATACGCCTGAACTAAGTTATAGACGCCCCACTCGATCAGTCCAATCTCTGCGGGTGCAGTATTTACAAAGCTGTTTAAATCATAAATACCACAATGTAAAATCAGCCCTTTAAGCTGTGAAGGCTTTAATACAGGTTGAATCTTTGACGCTTTCGCAAAATCTGGATTCGTAACCAAGGCGGCATAATGACTGGCCATATTTGCACCTGCAGAATCCCCTGCCAAATACATATTTTGCGAATCAATGCCATATTGTGCTGCATGTAGATTTAAAAACATCAATGCAGCATCAATTTGGTTGAGCTGTGCAGGATAAATGGCTTCAGGTGCAAACTGATATTGAACAGAAACTACATTATAGCCTTGGGCTGCGAGTCGTTTAAAATATCCACCTGCATGTTCTTTTGAGCCAGAGACCCAACCGCCCCCGTGGATCCAAACAATCGTTGGTCTTGGTGCAATCGCCATACTTGTTTCAGGTTGATAGATATCCAAGTTTAAATTTGGATTTTGTAGATATTGAATATTTGACTGCACAATAACATTGTCAGGTGCATGTAGGTTGATGAAGGTCTTTTGAACTTGTGTCGATAAGTTAAATGCGCCTGCAATCACTTTGGTACTGCTTTGCGTGTTTTGACAACCAGACAAATGCAACACTGAACACATGCTGAGTACAACCAACCCTACTTTATATGACATATCAAACTATCCAATCGCATCAATTTTGTTATAAATCTTAGATTTAAAACTGTATATAGTTTAGGCTTATTTTTATAAAGTTCAAATTGATCATTTAGGCTCAAAATCCGAGAAAATTAGTCGATTTTATTTTAATATTTTTTGAGCAAAGTCCGAGTTTTCCGCTCAGATTTATTTGACGACTTATCGACATTAATTTATGTAATTTTATGAATTTACAATATTTTTTAGATTAATAAATTGAACCATGCACGACAATGTGTTATCAATAATCTATAGGGTTTAAAAGCAAAATTACAGGAGATTGTTCCATGTCATATCAAAACATTTTAGTACCTGTCGATGGTTCAGAAATCTCGTTTTCTGCAGTAAAAAAAGCTGCAATTATTGCCAAGGCGTTTAACAGCCAACTCACTTTAATCAGCCTTGTTGCTGAAGACCCATTTACCGATGCAGACTTTTATTATTCTTCATCAATCATGAAAGAATATTTCGTACAAGCTTATGCAAATGCAGAATCCGCATTGAAAGAAGCTGTGCAAATTACAACTGAAGTGGGTGTAGAAGCACAAAGTAAAATCATTAAAGGCCAAGTTTCTGCTGAAGGTGTGGTAGAAGCAGCCAATGAAGTCAAAGCCGATTTGATTGTGATGGGTTCACATGGTCGTAAAGGCTTTAAGAAAATGCTACTCGGCAGCTTCGCACAAGATGTACTCAGTAATACTGAATTACCTGTGTTGGTTGTAAAAGCTTAAGATGACTAAGCCCACATCATGTGGGCTTTTTTGTATTCAGCACACCCTTCACCCATAGGCTTACCCTTTTGTCTAATTCATACAATATCGTGAATAGAGCAAGATTAGATTGATAACATTTAAAATATTAAGGAAGCAGATATGAGTCAATACCAACAAATTTTAGTCCCTGTGGATGAATCTCCAATTTCATATTCTGCTGTTGAACATGCCCTCAGCTTGGCTAAAAGTCAAAATGCACAAGTGACCATTGTTAGTGTTGTTGCTGTTGATCCATTCGTTGGTGTCGATTTCTATGCTGTTGCACCTGCAATCACTGAATATTTTATGCAGGCTGAAAAAAGTGCTCAGCTGCGTTTAGAAGATATCAAACAAACCTTTGTACGTGATGGTATCGAAGTTAAAACACGTTTGATTCATGGTGTATCGCCAACTGAAGGGATTTTACAAGTGGCTGATGAAATCTCTGCGGATTTAATCATCATGGGTTCACATGGACGCACAGGTTTGAAAAAAGCCATGCTAGGCAGCGTGGCACAAAATATTTTAACGCAGTGCCCAATTCCTGTTTTGATCATCAAGCAATAAACTAAGATTCAAAGAAAAGCCCTCAATTGAGGGCTTTTCTTCTTTTAGATCAATTAAACACGTTATTTAAATACACAATTCGTTCTGTAGTTTTCTGATTAAAACATTTGGTATATTGCAACTCTTGATTTTGCGTATTCATCGCATCATCCCAGTATTGCGAATGCTTTTGATAAGTCTCTTTTTCACTTTCATTTAATGAATAAACACTTTTTTGTGCAAGCACTTTACAGTCGATATCACGCTTTTCAAACCAGTCTGCTTGATCTTGCTGTAACTGCGCCTTTTGTTCATCACTAAAACGATCCCAAGTCTGATTGAGACGATCCACCACTTTGGCATTATCCTGATCTAGCTCTTTTTTTCGAATATCCATTGCCTTTTGTGCAAGGCTCATTTGTTGAGATTGACTCTCCATCCCTTGCTGATAGGATTCTTCGTTTCGCTTATTTTGAGCACTATATGCCGCATATAGCACAGCATGACGTGTCACTGTTACAACGCTATCAATTACGTCATTTTGACTTGGGACACTTAAACTTAAACCATCTTTGTCCGTTTTAGTGATGCTATAGCTAAAGTTCCCTTTAAGCTGATCATTGTCCATGCTTAAGCCTGACTCACCATCTTCGAGTGAATCATTCAAAGTATAATTACCACGTTCTTCACAGCCTTCGTCACATGGTCGTTCAGCAAAGGCATTTTCAGCACGCTTTTGTAATCCTTTCGGGAAAACCACCAACAATTGACTGCTACATTCCAATGTTTTGGCTTTATTAGGGTCTTCAGTTAAAGTCGTGACATTTTGAATGTTAAATTTTAGATTTTTTACAATCAGATCTATAAGTTGCTGATCGGCTTCATAATCGGACTGACGTATTTCTTTGTTTAATTCTTTGAGATATTCTTTTTTTAAATGATCTTGCAATTGGTCAATATTGGCTTGTGCTGTACAACTCCAATCTTCCAAAGCAGGTGCTTCCGTTTTGGCTTCAGTATCTTTTTTATTTTTAAAATTATCACAGCCGGATATCAATGCCGCAGACAACATGAGGCTCGTGATGACTATTTTTTTCATTGTATAAGTACCATTATGATTTTATTCTTCGGGCGTATTTTAATCAAAATTACAGCGCTTTGACGAGAAAAATCCCCGCATGTGCAGGGATTTTTTATATATCATCTCATTTAGTACGGTTTTAATTGGTCTTTTCAGTCACGCCTTCACTGGTAACATCTCGTACTTTGCCATTCTCAGTATTTAAAACTTCAAACTCAATACGACGGTTTTTGAATTGACCTTCTTTGGTGCTGTTTTCTGCTACCGGTTTTTCTTGACCATAACCCACCGCTTGAAGCTGTGCAGGATCAACGCCTTTCGACACCAAATAATCCACCACAGCTTGTGCACGCTCTTGCGATAAAGCTTTATTCGCTTCCGCATTACCCACAGCGTCGGTATGACCTTGTACAGTCAGATGTACTTCTGTAGCGCGCTGCAACAATGCTGCCGCCTGATCTAAAATTGATTTATTTACGTCAGGAATATCAGATGAACCTGTCGCAAAATTAATAATTTGTAAGTTCAGCGCAGTCGCAACATCTAGCGCACGAACTTGTTCAGGGTTAATACTCGCTAATGCTTTTTGTGCATCAGTAATACTGTTATCTACTGCAGTTTGTTCACTCACACCTTCTTGAACCAATACCGTCATATTTTTTGCTAAAGGCTTAATTTGATTGGCAAGGTTTTGAGCATCCGCAGGATTTTGCGACAAAATCGATAACTGATTTTCAGTCCAGGTTAAAGTGGTATTTGGCACACCTTTAAGTTTTTGAAGTACCGTTGGAATGGTATCTTGATCAATAAATTGCGTATGGTAACTGGCATCAGATGAAGCACCACAGCCCGTATTAAAGTTAAAGATTTGTTTGACTTGTTGCTGCAAAATTTCAAGATAATTTGAATCACCTGTTTGAATTTGACAGTTGGTTAACTGCCCATCCGCACCAGTGCTAAATTGCAAATGTGCTGGCTGAGATGCAGCAGGCTGTGCAACCGTTGTTGCAGAGGTGGTTGGTTCTTCTTTATTAGTACAAGACTTAAACCAAAATGCGATCAGACCCAGTAATATAAGCAGCGCAATAATTGGCAATAACCAATTCGAGCGTTTTTCTTCAACGATAACAGGTGTTGGTTCAACAACAGGCGCTTGGTGTAACGTACGGCCAGCTGCAGTGTTTACCCCTAAACCTGCGAGTAAAGGCACTGCCCATTGTGGTAGTGCCGCCAAAATGCTATCTGCATGATTATCAAGTAAATGCGTGATTGCGACGGGATCAGATGAACCCGCTTCATTTTCAAGTGCCCCTAAAGTTGGAGCTATAGAGTGGTTTAAGGTTTGCTCTATTTCTGACGTTGGGGCCGTACCGCCACCGAGATGTTGCAAAAATTGATCTTTTAATGTGGGATTTGCTGAAAATATATCACTAATACGAGGGTTTAACTGTTTTTGAAAGGTATCAATAAATTCAGGTTTGGATCGAAAAATATTTAACAGGAATGGAATAAACTGGCTAATGGCTGAATTTTTTTCAGTTAAGTGTTGTGTATCACCGTCCAGCACAATCGAGGAGACGTGCTGGTTAATCAGCGCTAATAAGTCTATATTCATATTTGTACTCCATGCGGTTGTCATTATTTTCATGTGTACTTTAGTTTATATGCTTATTTTTTGATCAAATGTAATAATTTGTTCGGACTTGTCAGCGCGTTAATTTCTTTTCTATTTTCAATCTATTAATTTCAATCCTCATAAAAAAAGCCAGCCGAAGCTGACTTTTAGATATCAAATTAAAATGCTAGGACTCAACATTTTCCATGTTGAGCTTCAGCTTAAACGGCATAAAAAGCTTGAAGCACTTTACCTTTAACGGTGTGCTGAATTAATGGTGTGTTCTTACCATTTGACACAATCGTGTCTTTATTAATGGTCCACTCAAGTTCAGGATCAACAAGCACCCAACCCGCTTCATCTGCCCAACGTTGTTGCATATTGGCTACTTTAGCAGGTGCGAGTGTGACTTTTTCAACCCATTCCAGTGGGCTTAATAGGCCTTCTTGAATCAGTTGAATACCAAAAGGCACATAAGTATCAAATGCGGTAAAACCTGGCTGTGTTTCAGCAAATGGCGCCATTTTCGCAGAGCTGCTCAGTGGCTCATGATGCGTACAAATCGCGTCAATCACACCGTCTTTTACCGCTTGGCGGAGCAAGTCTCTATCTTGCTCAGAACGCAGCGGCGGACGCACATGCGCAAGTGAATTAAAGCCGTCGATCAACTGATCAGTTAAATGCAATTGGTGCATGGCTACATCGCAAGTCACCGGCAAGCCTTTCGCTTTGGCATGTTTAATCAATTCAACAGATGCACCTGATGACAACAGACCAAAATGCGCACGCACTTTAGTGGCTTCAATCATCAGTAAATATTTTGCAATGGCTACGGTTTCTGCTAATGCAGGGATCATCGGTAAACCTTGACGAGATGCGACAAAGCCTTCATGCACACAGCCATCTTTGGCAATCTGCGGTTCTTCGGCATAGAACACAACGGTCATGTTCAGACCCGCAGCATATTCTAAGGTACGAATCACCACATCATCGTCCATAAATGGCGCATTGGCATTTGATACTGCTGTACAGCCGCCTTTTTTCAAACCTGCCATATTCGCAGGCTGCTTGCCTAACAAGCCTTGAGTTTGCGCGCCAATCACCTGCAGATAAATACCGCCGTCCAGCATGGCTTTTTCCACCAGGCCATGAATCAATGCACCATTGTCTTGCACAATCGGTTTAGAGTCAGGCGGGGTAAACACATGCAAAATACCATTCGCACGCGCAGCCTTACCTTCTGACTTTAAAGTGCCGTGCTGCTGCTGACCCGGCTCTCGTAAACGCGCGCAAAGGTCAACCATACTTGGCATCAGCCATTTGCCTTGACCATCAATGGTTTCAGCGGCATTGCTTTCGGCAACCAATCGGCCATTTTCAATATAAACTGTCTGTACGCTGTCAGTTTGATTGATTGGATCTAAGACACGTACATTTTCAACTTTAACAATACTCATGACTATCCCTTAAACCGCAATCGCTTCAATTAAACCTTTTTCTTGCAACTGACCTTGCATTGCCAAAGCCAGTACCGCCATACGCACCGCAATACCATTGGTCACCTGATGTAAAATCACTGACTGAGTGCCATCGGCAATACTTGAGTCAATTTCAACACCACGGTTCATTGGTCCCGGATGCATCACGATGCAGTCAGGTTTAGCCAAAGCCAGACGCTCTTTATTCAAACCATACATTTTGTAGAATTCGGCTTGAGATGACAGCGCAGGAGAATCAATACGTTCGTTTTGAATACGTAAAGTAATAATCACATCGCAGTCTTGAATGCCGTCTTCCATATTGTTGAACAGACGAATGTCTTCGCCATAATCATCAAAACCGTAAGGCAGCAAAGTATTTGGCGCAATGACACGAATATCTTTACAGCCCAATGTTTGCAATGCAGCGACATCTGAACGGGCAACACGCGAATGCTTAATATCGCCAATAATGGCAATGGAAATGTCTTCAAAATTCTTTTTGGTTTCACGGCGAATCGTCAACATATCCAACATGGCTTGCGTAGGATGCGCATGACGACCATCGCCTGCATTGATGATAGCCACATGCGGACAAACATCTTTGGCAATAAAGTGCGGCGCGCCTGACGATGAATGACGAACCACAAAAATGTCGGTCGCCATCGCTTCTAAATTCCACAAGGTATCACGCAGTGTCTCGCCTTTTGATGTACTTGAACGTGCAATATCAATGTTCAATACGTTTGCGGACAGACGTTTTGCTGCCGCTTCAAAAGTGGTACGGGTACGTGTTGAATTTTCAAAAAACAGGTTCATTACCGTACGACCTTCTAAAAGGTTGTTGGTAATCAGCTGATTTTGGTCATTAAAAAAGGACTGTGCAGTGTCCAATATTTTTGTGAGAGTTTCTTTAGAAAGGCCTTCGATGGTGAGGAAATGTTTTAAGTTACCATCTTGGTTGAGTTGAATCTGGCTCGGTGTATGCAATGCCGCCAAGTGCATGAGAGATTCCTTATCGTTAAGTTAACGCATTATACAGAGAATCTTGGCAAATGGCAGTTGAAGTTTTCAACGTTCAATGCAAACGCATGATGTTATTCAAAATGAATTTTCAAATTCCTATCTATCATTTCAATTAGATAAATTAAACGTTTTAAATTAAACTTCACCTTTCCCCTTTCAAAAAGCCTTCAAACAGGACTTCTATCTGTCCTTATTTTTGATTGAATTGAATACTTTCAAACAGATAAAGTTCAGCTATAAACAGCCGCCTTCTGCGCAGTTCAACAACTCTTGAAATAAGGAAGTTGGTTTATACATCAGGCTGTGCGCAGCAAGAAAAATATACCTACTGCTCACAGCAGGATTGAATTAACGCAATGCGCCGATATAACGATGTGCAACCTGTGCTTTATAGATATCTTCCGCAGTCGGTTCGCTCATTAAAATTTCTGCTGTTTCAGATTGAACTAAGCTAACTATTGATTCTTCTGGTGCTGAAACTGCAACCTCATGCAAATTCAACTCACTATATAAACGTGCAACTAAACGAGATAATTCAGGATCAGCCGTTTCCAAAGCCAAGTTAGAAACAAAGCGTGCATATTCGACATTCTCAACCACATATAATGCGTCAATAACCCGACCTGACACACGACGTAAACGCGCGTAAATTAAAGTGGCGATTGAAAATGCGTTTGATTGACTATTGATTGCCAGCCCTGTCATAAATACCCCTAATGATATCAATATTATAAAGATCGAATTTTGATCAGGGTTATAGCAATTTTTGTACCATTAAGTGATATTTCTCACAATGTACGCAGAATAAATTTGGTAAAGTCATTCAAATCTACCGATATTTCTCCAGTTTCAGCGCAATATCGTCCGCCCAAATCCACGAAAATACGTTAAAATATGCGATTGCTTTTTTGCCTTTGGAAATTTACATGAATTCGAAACCGCGTCTTTCTACATATTGGGTTACCTGTGCAGATGGACTGGAAACCTTACTCCGCGAGGAAATTGAAGGTTTAGGTGTTCAAAATATTGAACAGTTCCCGGGTCGTCTTGTATTCAAAGGCACACTTGAAGATGCATACCGTATTTGCATGTGGTCACGTTTGGCTTCACGTGTACTCACCCCGATTCATACACATGAATTAGAGTTCACGCATGATGCACGTGATGTGGCTGAAGAGCTCTATGAAGGTGCAATAAACTTTGATTGGTCACTTATTTTTGCACCACAAAGTACATTTGCCGTGCGTTTACACATCGAACGTGACATTAAAGTCAATTCTCAGTTCGCAACTTTACGTGTCAAAGATGGTGTGGTCGATTCCTTTATGGAAGCTGTGGGCAAACGTCCAAGCATTGACATTAAGCAACCTGAAATTACGTTGTATGTATTAGCTGGCAAAACTGAACATACTTATTGCTTAGATTTATCAGGTGATTCTCTGCATAAACGCGGCTACCGTCGCTACATGACAGATGCGCCGATTAAAGAAAATCTAGCTGCTGCCATCTTACAGAAAGCAAAACTTAAACAGCATCAACCCGATATTATTTTGGACCCAATGTGTGGTTCAGGGACATTTATCATTGAATCATTAATGATTTTGACTGACCGCGCGCCAGGCCTTGTTCGTCGTTTTGGTTTTAATGGTTGGAATGGTCATGACCATGAACTTTGGATGTCAATTAAAGGCGAAGCGGCTGAACGTCATAAAGCTGCACTTGAAAATCCTCTCCCACAATTCTATGCATTTGATGCAGACTGGGAAGCGGTAAAAGCGACCAAACAAAATATTATTGCTGCAGGTTTCGAATCTGTACTTGATCAAATTAAAATTGAAGAACGTACACTTGCAGACTGGCCAGAATTCCAAGCAACAGGTAAGAAAAGCTTTGTTGTCACTAATCCTCCATACGGCGAGCGTTTAGGTGATAAAGCCTCTAACCGCGCACTGTATTTAGGTCTATCGGCATTATTACAAAAGAACTTCCCAAATCAGCCTGCTGCGATTATTGCAGCACAAGTTGAACAGGCCGATGTCCTTGCCTTTAATGATCCGCAAATTTTGCGTTTGATGAATGGTAAACTCCCAATTTACGTCCGTTTTGGTACAGTCAAACCTGCGGCAATTCAAAAGCCTTTCCTCGAGCATTGGGAACCTCAACAATTTGAAAAAATTGAAGGTGCAGAAGACTTTACTAACCGTCTGCAAAAAAACATGCAGAATCTTAAAAAATGGGCAGTCAAAGAAAATATTTTCTGCCTACGTTTATATGATGCCGATTTGCCAGACTTTAATGTCGCTATAGATTTGTATGGTGATCGTTTACACGTACAAGAATACGCACCACCGAAAAAAATTGACCCTGAAAAAGCCAAAAAACGCTTTAACTTAGCACTTCAAGCGATTCGTGCAGTGACAGGCTTAGGTCGTGATGCGATTTTCATTAAAACACGTGCGCGCCAAGAAGGTAAAAATCAGTACACCAAACAAAGTACTGCGTCTAAACGTTTTATCGTTCAAGAAGGCAAAGCTAAGATTTTGGTGAACCTAACAGACTACCTCGATACAGGTTTGTTCCTTGACCATCGTCAAATGCGTCTACGTATTGCCAAAGAAGCCAAAGGTAAACACTTCCTGAACTTATACAGCTATACCTCTACAGCAAGCTTACATGCAGCGCTTGGCGGTGCAGCAAGTACGACCAGTGTCGATTTGTCAAATACCTACCTAAATTGGTCTAAAGAGAACTTTGTACTAAATGGTTTGACTGTAGATCATGCAGATGAACAACATCAGTTCTTCTCTAGCGACTGTTTTGAATGGTTAAAAGAAGGTCACGAGCAATATGATCTGATCTTTATTGACCCACCAACATTCTCAAACTCTAAAAAGTTCTATGGTACGTTTGATGTCCAGCGCGACCATATGTCTTTGCTTAAACGTGCCATGAACCGTTTAACCACTGACGGTACGCTTTACTTCTCAAACAACTACCGTGGTTTTGAGATGGACGATGTGATCATGGCAATGTTTGATGTTGAAGAAATCAGCAATGAAACCATTGGTCTAGACTTTAAACGTAACACCAAAATTCACCGTGCATGGAAAATCACCCATCCACAAATCTAAGGTTTAACTTTAGCAATTCCTGATCTATGAAATGAGGCACGTCAGTGCTTCATTTCAACCACGACGCCATCTGGATACGTTACTCGAATATTTTCGTGTCGCTCTTGCAGCACAATACGGTTAATCGGTGCGACTTCTGGAGATTGAATTAACCCGACCTGATCCGCTGCCCTTTTCTTTTGAAGCAAATAATCACTCATGGTTGAGCCTTCAAGCTGGGTCTCCTGAATGATCTTATTATTACGATTAGATTTATGATTTGAATTTTTCTGCTGCTCTTCTTTGGGTTTAGTTGCCTCACTCTCAATAATATCTAAGGTTTCTTCACTAAACTGTTTTTTCCCTTGCGTTTCATTCGACAAGCGTTGATCTGAAATTGACGTCCCCGCAAAAGCTATAGACTGAACAGCGATTAAAAAAATGCTACTAACAAGACTGTGTTTTACCCAAGAACATTTAGGCATGGATGAATGAACAAGTTTCCGTCTAAAAAAATAATCGTGTGACATGGTGTCTTTCCTATTGTTGTTTTGATTGGCTAGTTGCCCATTGACGCTAGCAACTTTTCAACTGTTCAACAATGGCTAGGCCGCTGTGTTCCGATAAAGTGAACATCATAATTCTGCAGCCAAAAATATAAAACTGCCAATTTATGACGGTTTTATATTTTTTAAACTTAACTACTCACTACTGGTTGCTTATTTCTTTTGTATAGCCTGACCAAAAAGCTTTTGACCGAACTTATATTGCATACTCATGACCATGTTATCGCCATCGCGCTTGCCTTGCCCTGATGTTTCAAAACCAGCAAACATGGCTTCGGCTTCCTGTCCTGACAAACTTTTGCCTTGTAATTGCAAAAAGTTATTCATGATTGCAGTCATCATATTTTTATCAAAACTTAAGTCTGCTTGAAAATCTAGTAAGCTCGGCACCATTTTAATAAAAGACTCCATTGAGGCATGGTGACCCGGCATGACTTTCCCCACGACATTTGCAGAGGCTTTACCTCCACCAATACTGATCGTGTTATCTTTAGACTCAAAATCAAAACCTTGGCTTGCGATAGCTAAGAAAGCTTGAGTCATTTCTTCACTTGATTCACCCACTGCATCGCATGAATTTTCCACCTGATGCAAAAGTTCACTAAATGCACGAACTTTATCTAGATTAACTTTATGCAATGCCAAATTCAGTGCGAAATCTTTAGTGACCGGTGAACCTGGGAAATCCATCTCATCAGCTTTTAAGTAGCCTTCAAAGTCCACATCATGTTTATTTAGTTCGGTCTCCCAACGCAATTGCATACCACGCATGCCGCCTGAGAACTTTTGATCTAAACGTTTGATAGAAGCCGCTTGGATTTCAACAAAACCATTTTCGAGATTTTTCTGATTTAAACCTTGATTGGTCTTCATCGAAAAATTTTGCACCATGGTTTGCATTGGACCTTCACTCAACCGAACCACAGGTAAATGGATTGAAAGCTCAGATACCTTAGTGGCTTGCCCCGGTAGACTACTGATCCGAATTTGCAATTGGCTGGCATCAGCTTGTACCGTTGCACCTTGTGCAGTCGTTTTAAATGCAGGAATCTGTAGATCTGTTTTACTTTGACCAATCCAATTGACCAAAGTTTTTGCCGTTAAGTCCGTACCAAAAAGCTTGGCATATTCGGACGTACTTTGTTGTTGAACAATCTTAAAGTTCGAGTTGATGTTATAACCTTTCAACCCACGTTGAATCTGATCGTTACCCTTCAATACGATCACTTCTTTGGGTTTACACGGGTCTGTTTTCAGCGTTAATACCCAATCGACCGTTCCGCCCATCAAGCCCATTTGATAATTGCTGTACTTCACATCAACATCTTGTACAGCTGCTGACCAATTATTCTGTGTATAAAATTGGGCAAGAGATTTATCTGCATATAAATTCCCTCCCACCACAGCTGCTGAAAGCACCGCTAAACTGCCAATTCCCCACATCAATTTTGACATGTCTTTCTCATTCTGATTATTCTTTGCGCAGTATACTGAAGAACTCAGTTACATAAGTACACAATTAAAATGATATTAAATGATTGATTTGACAGTTTTAATTGATTTTTTGATGGCTATCACTTCAACTATATACGCCCAGCTTCAAAATAACTTATACGTTTACGATCAAATGCGGCATATGGATTGCCTTTAAAACTATGAAAATAATGCTTGGCTTTTAACACGTGAAAGGTGGTATTTTTCATCCATCCTATACGCGGGTCCTTCTCTGCCAGAGTGATGCAATAGGTTTCTTTGCCACGTCGCTTGGTCTGTTGCTTGGCATGAAAAATCAAACTTGCAAATACATCTAGATGTTCAGGATGACATAGTGGACTATGCAGCATTAAATAATCGAAAGTTCCCTGAATTTTTGGCAGTGATAATACACCACGCACACTCGCGTAGGCATTATAAAAAGGCTTCATCAACTTTAATGGACGTGAATAGTCGATTACGCGGGTTTGTTTAAAACTCTTTTGATTCCATAATCCGTAGAGTCCAACCAACTGATTGTGCTGATCATAAATCAAATAAAAATCGTCCAGATTTAAGCCTGCCCAAAATGGATTTTGACCATCAACCAACGCATTAAAATCATAGCTAGGTAAAAAATTATAATGGTCTTTCATTTTTAAAATGAAATCATTTGCTTCATCTACACTTTCAGCAGTCAGCGTTTTAAATTGATATTGATTGAAAGTTTTTGGTTTCACTGCCTGTGAAACAGTATAGGTTCGGATTTCGTCATAAAAATATGGCAATGGAAAACCTGATCTTTCATGATGTAAAATACTAGCAGCAACAGTATTAGCGTTTAAAACTACACTTTCAAAAATCGTATCTTGCGGAATTTCATCGTGGACATAGTCCATTAATAAGCGCATGACTTTAGCACCACGATAAGCTGGATTCATTCTTAAATCGGCAACATAACGCATTAGGTCAGGCTGACCATTGATATAACAATAACGCCATCCCAAATTCATCATCGCAATCACAATAGATGGATCATCCACAGGGACAACCACTTTTAAATCTGGTCGATTATACTGTGCATGGCTAGCAGCCAAATAACTCGGGTGACGTTCATAAGATAAGGTAATGCCATTACTGGGCACAGTCTCAGCACTAATTTTCATTAGTTGCTCATCATCTTCGACAGTCGCCTTTCGAACCGCAAACTTAGTCTCATTCTTTGAATGATATAGCACCGTTTCATCGAACGGTGCATCTAACACATCGATATCCATCTCAATACTCAATTATTTTTGTTTTCATTTTCTTAAGCGGCTCAGGCTTAATATTCCCTTCAATCATGCCATTGTTCATGGCTAGTGTTTTGTAGTAGTCCCAAGCATCTTGTACATGTACAACTTCAGGTTCATCCAACTGCCCTAGATCTCGTGCCAATTCATAATGAAAATTATGTTTAAGCAAACGGTCTAGTGCTTGAGCGGAGGGTTTTTTGTCTACATTACCTTCACTGAGTAAAATATAGTGTGGTTTTTTAACCGAACATTGTTCAATACCCAAGATACTAATCGGCAAATAATCCGCTTGTTTAAACTCTGCAAGCACTTTAACTGCAGCATTGTGGTCAAGCTTTTCTCCGACCAAATCTACCGTCATTTTGCGACCTAAAAATTTGAAGCATGGCACTTGCTGATAAAAGTCGGTGACTTCTAATTCATCATCAATCACATAACGAATTAATCCTGAACCTGTCGTGATCACAGGACTAACAATATCACCTTTTTTCAGTTGCCACGATGGCACCACTTTTTGGCTGTCTTGCAAAATAAATTCATAAAAATGTGACTGATAACTTAAGGTAAAACGATTTGCAAATGGAATCGTCACTACGCCTTCAGTTGCCCATAAACCTTTACCTTCAAATGCCACACCTGCAATTCGTTGCTGGAGTTGTACTGCCCACTGCTCTGCGCTCGCTGTATCCCAACTCGAAACCAGACTGAGTTTAGGCCACAGTTTTTTCCACGCCGTTGCTTGGGTCAAATCCAAGTCTTGTAAGCGATAGCATTGTTGACAAGATTTAGGAACTTGCAGAAAACTCAATTCCTCACGTTGCCATTGTCCAGTTTTCAAGACCTGCACAATTTCAGCTTGATGTTCTTGAATGATATCCAACAATTGCAAAGCAAATGTAGGACTCCATACCGAAATCATGCCTAAATGCTTATCTGCAACGAGATACACTGCGGTTGCAAACATGGCATCTTCGGCTGAATTCGCCATCGCAATTTCAGTCGGTACCGACTGGGTAATTTTACTCAACACTCGCTTCGACAGATTAAGCAGCGCACTGTCATCATTCAAATTACTATTTTCTAAAAGCTTTCGCTGGCTTTCAGGCAACCATGAAACCGACCAATAATGCGTTGAATTTTTCAGTTGTGGATGAGTGCGATATAAATTGGTGAGCCATAACCCAATAGCTTCATCCAATTCATCTAAAAAAGCCTGAGTATAGGGAATGAATTTAATTGCTTCGCTCGACCCACTGGTGGGTTGAAAACGGACAATTTTTTCAGGCCCCAAACAATTTTTGCCACTTTGTCTGGATTGTTCAATTAGGCTTTTCCAATTACTATAACGCGAAAGCGGATATTTTTTGGAAAATTGCTCATAGCTTAGATTTTGCGAAATGTGCTGCTTTAAAAAATGGCTTAATTTTTTACGTTGCACATTTTCCAGCTGATTTGCCTGCTGTGTATAGCGTTGAAATGCTTTACGGCAGGCAATATTCAAAACTTGATGTGCAGTGGTGAGAAGCAATCCCATTAGGCCACCTTCGAGTCTGAACCTGTCGCAATATGCAATGTACGAGACTTATAACGTAACTTGCTTTCATGTTTACTCACACTGGTGGTCTTGGTTAAGAATCGATTTACATAACGGTATAAATCGCTCCAACGTAATTCACCAATGCACGGTAGTTCAGTTCCATCGACCCACGTTGGGTTCTTATCTTCAAAAAAAGCAATCTTGGTATTGTTTTCGCGCATCTCATGGGTGATTGGCGCAACATCTGCTTTGAGTGGCTGGTAGTCTTCGCCAAAATTCAGAAGACCTGTTTCATGGTTATAGTATTCTGAGAAATATTCTTTACAGTACGATTCGACAAAGTCTTTGAGATGGGCATTTTTCTCACCATAATGTGGATAGTAGCTGTAGTAGTTATTGGCTAAGAGCAGATAAGTTTTAAAGCCTTTAGAGATTAAAATCCAATATACAGGGGTTCTTGGATGACGAAATTTAAAACTAGTAATATAACGGAACATTGCTCGAGTTAATGCACGATTCCCCCAATACTCTTTCTCAATAATGGTATCACCACTGAAAAAAGCATGTCGGGCTTTACCATCAACAATAAAGTCACGCTCCATAACCGTCGAGAATCCGACAATTTGATTATTTTTCGGTTCAATAATGAAAAAAACACCGGTTTTTTCTAAGAAGTCGTGTTCAAAAATTTCATAACGGGTATTGGCATAATATTTTTGGTAAATACCATACATGCGTTTGAGTTCTTGAACAGTGATATCATCTTTACGTTTATATAAACTATAAGGTTCTTTTTTGATCTGCCTAAGCAGTTTAAATTCCATCATAATCATAATTCCCTGTTGCCATTCATTCATGATGAACGAGCGATATTGTTTTTGTTTTACAGAACACAGTCATCTCGTTGGATGTGTGCGGACGTCATATTAGTGGGTGAAAATGATGAAATGCAATGAACTTTACGTATTTAAACGAAAATTACGACAAGCGTAAAATTAAAAAACCCGGCCTAAACCGGGTTTCTGTTTTTACAACTGGATGTAGCAGATTTGTGCTTTTTAGTTGAGTTTTAACTTTTCAAAAGTTAGGTGGTCTCCTTCCGCTTGAACGACAATCGTATCGCCCGGTTGGAAAGCACCTGATAAGATTTTCTGTGCCAATGTATTTTCAACTTGTTGTTGGATAGCACGTTTCAGAGGACGTGCGCCATACACAGGGTCAAAACCAGCATCGATAAGTAATTCAAAGGCACTATCTTCAACCGCCAAACTCATATCTTTATCTGCCAAACGAGAACGTAAGCGATCCAACTGAATATCCGCAATGCCACGAATTTGCGCTTTTTGTAAAGAGTGGAAAACCACCAACTCATCAATACGGTTCACAAATTCAGGTCGGAAATGTTCAGATACCGCAGCCATAACCACAGCGCGAACTTCGTCTTTCGACGGGTTTTCACCTAATTCACGAACATCGGTTGAACCTAAGTTCGAGGTCATCACGATCACGGTGTTTTTGAAATCAATCACACGGCCTTGTGAGTCTGTTAATCGACCATCATCCAACACTTGAAGCAAGATGTTAAACACGTCTGGATGAGCTTTTTCAACCTCATCAAACAACACTACACTATAAGGTTTACGACGAACAGCCTCGGTTAATACACCGCCTTCTTCATAACCTACATAGCCCGGAGGTGCACCCACTAAACGGCTCACCGAATGCTTTTCCATAAACTCTGACATGTCGATACGAATAATCGCATCATCACTGTCAAATAAGAAATTACCTAAAGCTTTGGTTAACTCAGTTTTACCTACACCTGTAGGCCCAAGGAATAAGAATGAACCACTTGGGCGGTTTGGATCGGATAATCCTGCACGAGAACGACGCACCGCATTCGACACTGCTACGACAGCTTCATCTTGACCAACTACACGGTTATGTAAAAACTCCTCCATGTGTAAGAGTTTTTCACGTTCACCTTGCAGCATTTTCGCAACAGGAATACCTGTAGCCGCACTTACCACTTCAGCGATTTCATTTTCAGTGACTTTGGTACGAATCAGTTTTGGCTCTTCGTTCACCTCGGCAACTTCTTCTTCATTCAAGCGTTTTTGCAACTCAGGAATAACACCATATTGCAAGCGGCTAGCTTCTGCTAAATCACCTTCACGTTGTGCTTTTTCAAAGGCAGTACGCGCTTTATCTAACTCGATTTGAGCTTGATTCGTGCCGTCAACCAAACGTTTTTCCGCAATCCACACTTCCTCCAAATCACTATATTCTTTTTGAACTTCAGCAATTTGTTTCTCTAGGTGCTCAACTTCAGCTTTAGAGACTGAATCTGCATCTTTTTTCACTGCTTCTAACTGCATTTTCAATTGAATTAGGCGACGATCTAAACGGTCTAATGGCTCAGGTTTTGAGTCAATTTCCATTTTGATACGTGATGCAGCTTCATCAATCAAATCAATGGCTTTGTCTGGCAACTGACGGTCTGTGATGTAACGATGCGACATTTTTGCCGCAGCAATGATCGCAGAGTCTAAAATTTGCACACCATGATGGGTTGCATATTTGTCTTTTAGACCACGTAAAATCGCAATGGTGTCTTCCACACTCGGTTCATCAACGATCACTTTTTGGAAACGACGTTCTAGAGCCGCATCTTTTTCGATATATTGACGATATTCATCAAGTGTTGTCGCACCTACACAGCGTAGCTCACCACGCGCTAATGCAGGTTTAAGCATGTTACCAGCATCCATTGCACCATCGCCTTTACCTGCGCCAACAAGCGTATGTAATTCGTCAATGAAAAGAATAATCTCGCCATCATATTTGGCTAAATCTTTTAGAACTGCTTTAAGACGTTCTTCAAATTCACCACGGTATTTTGCACCTGCAAGCAATGAACCTAAGTCAAGTGAAAGTACACGTTTACCTTTCAGACTTTCAGGAACTTCGCCATTGACGATACGCTGTGCTAAGCCCTCAACGATTGCTGTTTTACCCACACCAGGCTCACCAATCAATACCGGGTTGTTTTTGCTACGACGTGATAATACCTGAATGGTACGGCGAATCTCTTCGTCACGACCAATAACCGGATCTAGCTTACCTTCTAATGCACGTGCATTGAGGTCTAAGGTATATTTGTTGAGTGAATCACGTTGATCTTCGTGGTTATTACTCATGACTTGTTCACCGCCTCGTATTTGTTCAATCGCTTTGCGTAATTTATCTGTCGTTACGCCTACACTATTTAATAAGGTTTTGGTTTTACCCGTTTCAGCTAAACCGAGAATCACCCAATCTGTAGAAAGAAACTCATCTCCAGCTTTTTGAGCAAAACTGTCAGCTAAATTCAGCGCCTTGACTGCTTCAGGATTTAGGTTGATGTCCCCTGTCGGCGTAGCAATGGTGGCGGTATCCTGTAGGGCTTGCTGAAGCTTGGTTTTTAACTCAGGAAGATTAGCACCTGCCTGTTGTAACAAGTTTTGGTTCGACGGCTCTTCAAGCAATGTCGAAAGAATATGGATTCCTTCAATGGCTGTATGGTCTTTCCCCATTGCTAAAGATTGGGCATCGGATAATGCTTGCTGCAAACGGTTTGTGAATTTTTCAAATCGCATTCTTGTTATTCCTCACAACAAATTCTGTACTTGAAGCATATATGGGAGTCATATTTAAAATTTCAAATACATTTTTTAAATATTTTTCAATGAGTTAATTTTAAGATATAGATAAATCTCAATTATAATATTGGTATAAATAGAATACTTTTCAAGTCATTTATTGAAGAATTTAGTACTTTATTATATTGTTTAAATACATATGTATTTTTAGGCAATTTTCTTGTCAACTCAACTGACTTTCTGAGAATAAAATTCAATGATTTTCCATTTGCTTAAATAATACAAATGTCAAAAAAGCCCACATTTACATGCAGGCTTTTGCTTAATCCGCTAAAAAGTTCAGCTTAAGGTGCAGGATTTGGCTGTTGGCGATGAATATCTTCAATCCCTTTTAAAATGTCTTCTGATAAATTCACATCAAACGCATCAATATTTTCTTTCAACTGATCTAGATTTGTCGCACCAATGATTGTACTGGTGACAAAAAATTGCTGCTTAATAAATGCAAGTGCTAACTGTGTCAACGTTAAACCATGCTGTTCAGCCAATTGTGCATATTGTTCTGTTGCCCATTCACTCTCCGCATTTGAATAGCGGCTAAAGCGTGAAAATAGTGTCACTCGAGCATTGGCAGGACGTGCACCATGACGGAATTTACCTGTTAGATAACCAAATGCTAAAGGTGAATATGCCAATAAGCCCACGCCTTCGTAATGTGCAATTTCAGATAAACCGATTTCATAAGTACGATTCAACAAACTATATGGATTTTGCACACTGACAATTTTTTCTAAACCATGCTTTTCTGCAAGTTGTAGGAATTTCAACGTTCCCCATGGTGTTTCATTGGAGAGTCCAATAGTACGAATTCGGCCTTTTTTCACCTCATGACTTAAAGCAACTAATGTTTCTTCTAAATTGGTAATAGTTTGCGTACTGTTTGCTTCGGCATTGCCATAACCCAATTTACCGAAAAAGTTGGTTGGACGTTGCGGCCAATGCAACTGGTATAAGTCAAGATAATCTGTTTGTAAGCGCTGAAGAGAATGATCCAGTGCAGACTCAATTTCCGAAGCAATAAATTTAGTTTGCCCGTCACGAATATGACTACCGCCTTGTGACGGTCCTGCAATTTTTGAAGCTAAGATTAATTTATCGCGTCCACCGCGAGCTGCAATCCAGTTACCAATAATAGTTTCAGTTGAACCTTGGGTTTCAGGTTTCGGTGGGACAGGATACATTTCTGCAGTATCCCAAAAGTTAAGACCACGCTCTAAAGCATAATCCAGTTGCTCGAAAGCTTCTGCTTGGGTGTTTTGTTCACCAAACGTCATGGTGCCTAAACAAATTTCTGGAACTAATATGCCTGTATGTGCCAATGGTTTAAATTGCATGCCACAAATTCCCTCTTTATTTTAAATATCAATATATAAATCACGATGTAGCTTACCTAAGATATCGCCTTTGTTTAAATCATAATTTTCTGTTTATTTGTCAAAAAATGTGAGAAAGGCTTGTTCAGCTATAATGGTGAGAAATGAATAGACATAAAAAAAGCAAACCCCTGAGTTTGCTTTTTTAGATTCGGAAGACTGATTATTCTTCGTCGTCGAAATCATCTGAAGCCAATTGGCTTTTCTCTTCAAGCGATGCATCAAAAATTAGAATCGCTTTACCATCAGTTTCGATCATGCCTTGCTCTTCAAGTGTTTTTAGAACACGACCAACCATTTCACGGGAACAACCCACGATACGACCAATCTCTTGACGAGTAATACGAATCTGACGACCATTCGGCAAAATCATTGCTTCTGGTTGTGAAGATAAATCAATTAAGCAACGTGCAATACGACCTGACACGTCAATAAACGCAAGGTCGGTTACTTTACGCGTCGTATTTTTAAGACGGCGCACAAGCTGTGCAAATACCGCATAACTTAAGTCTGGGTATTGTTTGCTTAATTCATGAAAGTTTTCATAGGTAATCTCAGCAATTTCACATACATCACGCGTACGCACTTCTGCAGTACGTTGTGCATTTGCTTCGAATAGACCCATTTCCCCAAAAAAGTCACCCGCATTTAAGTACGCAACCACAATTTCACGCTCATCATCTTCGCGTAAAATGATAGATACTGAACCCTTAAGAATTAAATACAAAGATTTAGATTCTGAGCCCGCATCAATGATTGTTGTACGTTTTGGGTAACGATTAATATATGCACGTTTTAATAATGCCTTCACCGACTCAGGTAACTGCCCCGGAGATAGCGCATCTGTGCTAAGTTGTGAAAAGTTTGAAGTCATGCTAACAGTTTCCGAATATGGATAATTTATAGATCGCACAAGACCTAAAGTGAACTTGTCACACGTAAGAGTTGAAATTCCTTATCAACTCAATTTATGTTAGTGTACAGGTACTGCGTAAATTTATAGCTTTTTTTAGGGACTTGCAATGCAAACTAGTGTTCATTGGCTAGAGAATGTTGCTTTTGAAGCAAAAACTCAAAGTGGTCACACTGTTATGATGGATGGATCACAAGAATATGGCGGTGAAAACCGTGGTCCGCGCCCAATGGAACTGATTTTAACAGGACTTGGTGGTTGTGCATCTTTCGATATTGTGACGATTTTAAAGAAAGCACGCCAAGACATTACTGATGTTCGTTGTGAATTAAATGCAGAACGTGCCGACACTATTCCTGCTGTATTCACTAAAATTCATTTGCACTTTGTAGTCACTGGTCATGGCGTGAAGGAAAAGCAAGTTGCAAAAGCGGTTGAACTTTCTGCTGAAAAATACTGTTCTGCTAGTAAAATGCTGATGGATGGTGGTGTAGAAATTACCCATGACTTCGAAATTTTAGAAACTGAAGATGCATAATTTATTTGTTCAATTAAGAGCCGCATAGAATGCGGCTTTTTTGTTTCAAATAATCCGCTATAGCATACATTGTATAAAGCACTGCTATATAGTCATAAACGCAGAAATATGAGCCAAAGAAGTTTGGCTTAATCACTTAAACAATCAATATCCAAATTGATGTATTTGCACATAGATGCATTTACACCCAATTCCATCTCATGATGATTTTACGACTCAATCCATATGAATCTATTCAAGCCAAATACGATTGAAAACGATTGCGAAGAACACCTTACATATAAGTAGATTTGATTCAACTATAGTCTTAATAACACTTTAATTAGGGTGTGTTGACACTTTTAGCTTAAAAAAATAGCGAAGTAGTAAAATCAAATCTCCAAACCCAATTTTACTATTCGCTATGCCTCGTACCATGCTGACAGATCAACACTGGCAAAAGTTGAAAGTTATTCTGCGTAATTTACCCATTCACCACAACTCAAATTTACGCAATTTTATTGAAGCTATTCTCTATAGAATTAGAACAGGCTGTCCGTGGCGAGATATTCCTTCTTGTTTTGGTCATTCAAACTCTATTTTCAAACGTTTTAATCGTTGGTCAAGCAGCGGTAAGTTACTTAGATTATTCAAACTACTAGCCTCATGCCCCGATATGGAGTGGATTTTTATTGATGGCTCTCATGTACGTGCTCATCAACATTCTACCGGCATAGCGAATCAATCTATTTCTAAAAGTGTAGGAGGAAACTCCTCAAAAATACATTTGATTGTTGATGCACATGGCAATCCTATTGATTTCATGATTACCGATGGGACCACACATGATGTTAAAGTTGCACCTGATTTAATATCAACATTAGATTTAAAAGAGACAAAAGTGGTATACGCAGATAAAGGCTATGATTCAGAATCACTGCGTGAACAGATCAGGAAAACAAGGACTAAAGCGAATATACCAAGGAAAATGAATAGCCAATCGAACAATGACCATATGGACTGGTATTTATATAAAATCAGGCATTTAGTTGAAAATATGTTTTGTAGATTAAAGCAATTTAGAGGAATAGCTACTCGATATGACAAGCTCAAAAGCAATTATCAAAGTTCTGTTGCTTTAGCCTGTATATTTTTATGGCTACCTTTATAGGGTTAATTATGAACAGTAAATGTCAACAGACCCTAATAATTTCAGATAAAAAAAAAGCAGAATCATTTTGATTCTGCTTTTTGAATTTGGTAGGTTTAACCAGATTCGAACTGGTGACCTCTACGATGTCAACGTAGCGCTCTAACCAACTGAGCTATAAACCTAGAATGCGTAGAATCATATTCATTTTTATTTTTTATGACAAGCCCTTTTCTGACTTTTTTAAACTTTGCGTACAAGTTTTAAGCAAAGCCTTAAAATATTGAATATCATGAGAACTTAGCGCGGTACCTACATAAATTTCCTGCTCAAATAACGTAATAGCTTGTTCAAATGCCCCCCTTTCCTGTTCAGGTACATTTTCAGCCAAACGTTGTAGCCAATGCCTAAAACTTTCAGAAGTCAATTTTTACTGGCTCAAGGGTAAATTCTTTGCGAAATTGGTAATTTCTCTTTCAAGAGGGCTTAAACTTTTTCTTTTTTCCCACAAAATCCATATAAAATATAATGCTACAATGCCACCAATACTCAATACAAGAATTAACCCACCTGCATAAGCAGAATTTGTACCGAGCTTTTTAAACCATTGTTGCTGCGATTCTGCATTGTAACCCACCACTTTGCTCTGCCATTGGTAACTCGCATAATCACTCCATACACGGACTTTTTTCAACATCGAAAATTGTTGATAGGCCCATGTCGACTGCTGGCTCCCAAAAATTGTCCGATCTTGTTCCATATAATCCTGCATCCCACCACCGATACGCTGCGGTGCGATCATGGCCGTCGGATCAATACGACGCCAATGTTGATTGATATAAACCTCTGTCCACGCATGTGCATCAAGTTGACGAACCTCCCAACTTTTTCCATCTGGTGCTAATTGACCACCTTGGTATCCCACAACAATACGCGATGGAACACCCACATAGCGCATCAACATTGCAAAACTCGAAGCAAAATGTTCGCAAAAGCCCTGTCTTGATCCAAATAAAAAATTATCTATCCGATTTTGCCCCAATACATCTGGGCTTAAGGTATATGCAAAGCGATTTTGTTTATACCATTGCAAAACTTCGGCAATATAACGCTCAGGATTTTGATGACTTCGCTGCCATAATGTTTGGGCCAATCGTTGTGATTGAACATCCAAGTTTTCAACATAGCGAGTGTTTAATTTTTCAAGTAAAGTTACATTTTTTATTTGTGGCGGCTCTGCACTTCCTAACCATTTCAGTTGAATCGGCTCTGTACGTGCTGTTAATCGGTAGGGTGTAATTCGACCATCTTGACCTAAAGCAAAACGTGCTTAATTGGGAACGGATTGCTCCAACGACATAATCCACATCACACTTGGATCGGCGGCCAAATATTGATAATTCAATGTCCGCTTGGGTTTTAAATCGGCTGGATTCAGCTGTATAACATTCTGGTTAAAAAAATGACTGGTCCATTTAGAACCATCATATTCATCTAATGCCATCGCTCGCCAATACAGCTCTGTACGTGGTGGCAACGCTTGAATATCACCGATTATACGAAATGCCAAGCTACTCGACTGTGATAACTCAGCAATATCGCCCGGAGACATGCTGTCACTGATCCCTGTTGTGGCTTTATTTTCAGGAATAGGAATGTGCCATAGCGGTGGTAGGCGTGGAAAAAAGAGAAACAGTAAAATAAAAAATGGAACAGCTAAGGCAATAAATTTTCCCACATGCCCAATATCTTGTTTAATCGCTTGTACTTCACCGCCTGAGTTTTGGCTAAAACCAACGGTCTGTAAACGGTATAATCCAATAAAACAGCTTAACAACGCCAATAAAATAACCAGTGCCATGGCGAAAGACTGGCTAAACAGAAAGCTACTGGCAATCACAAACATCGCAAAGTTAAATAGAATAATTACATCACGACGTGTTTTTGTTTCTAAAGATTTAGCAAATAAAAATGTACTAAGTACTGTAACCCCTGCATCAACACCAATAAAGGTTTTATGGCTTATGTAAATGCTGAATAAAGCTATCAATGTCAGCACATAGGTTAAAATTTTAGAAAATGGTTTTTTAGTTGCGCGGGTATTGTGTAATAAAATAAGCCAAATGACTAAAAATACTAATGATGTCACCACTGGTATATAAAGCATTTGCGCAATGAGCACCAAAGCTAAAGTGAGTAGTATGGAGCGGCGTATGGTATTTTCAATCATCAATTAAGCCTGCGCCAATAACCGTTTAGCTTCGGAAAAATGCAGTGCTCCAGTGCCTGATGCTAACTCAGCATTAGGTAAATACAGTGCATATTGATCGTGATTTTTTTCAGCCTGCTCGACCAAACCCATCATAAGGCTGAGTTTTTCTTCATGACTTGGAGCTGGCATATGGTGATAATGGATCTCTAATTTCTTTAGATCTTCATACTGTTCAAAGACTTTGACATATAAGCCTTGTCCTCGTGCTGCTTGTTTCCAAGACACCGCATGAAGTGAATCCCCCGTCTGAAAACTCCGTAATTCGCGAAATTCATCAAGATCAGGTTCAAAGTTTTGCTGTTGTTGCTTATTTTCAACGGAATGCCAACTGGCTTGAGGTGCAACCCACGCTGGTTGCTGTACGTACAAATACGTCCAGGCCCGAACCAAACCAAAGGGATAAACACTATAAATTTGTATAGGTGGAATCTGAAAAACACCGCGTTGACTGGTTATAAAATTTAATTGAAAGCCATGCTGTTGCGTATTGAACAATAATTTATGTAGCTGATTTTCAGTTTTAATCCACAAATATCGCCCCTGTTCTACATCTTGTTTAAAGTAAATATCGACCAAAAGTAATTCACCTACTTGCGGTGTATCAACAACATTTATTTGAATCTGCAACGCATGAAGCTGTTTAAAAGTAATATAGAAACTAATACACAATACGGCGCTAATTAAAAAGCAAAATCCTAAAATCAAGTTATTGGCATAATTCACACCTGCAATAAAGGTGATGAAAATTAACACCAAATACAAGTAGCCTTGCTGATAGATAAAGATCAAGACGTCTTTTTGAGTCAGCTGCTTGTGCTGATCGATTTTAAATCGACGTTCAACCCATTGCTGCCACATCGAAGCCAAGGTTCAACTCCTTTATTGAATCGAAACTTGTTCTAAAAGCTTAAAGGCTTCAAGATCTGACAACCCAATTCGATGAGATACCACAGCTGCAAACACCGCTTGCACATCATCAGGATTCACATAATTTCGCTGTTCAATCAGCGCATACGCTTGCGCAGCTTTCTTTAAGGCTAAAACACCACGCGTAGAAAGACCATGTCTCCCTTTACGTGTTTCAGCAGCAAGATCCAAAATGTAATCCATCAAACGATCACTCAGATATATCTGCTCGACAAAGCCTTGTAGTTGTAAAATTTCTGATTCATTAAAGATATGTGCTAATGCCGCAATCAGATCATGGCGTGAAGTTTGTTGGAGCAATAATTTCTCTGCCTGACGCGATGGATAACCTAAAGACAAACGCATTAAAAACCGGTCCAACTGGGACTCAGGTAAGGCATAAGTACCACTTTGAAATAAAGGGTTTTGTGTCGCAATCACCCAAAATGGTTGAGGCAAAGCATATCGCACACCATCAACCGTCACATACCCCTCTTCCATCGCTTCCAATAAAGCACTTTGGGTCTTTGGACTACAACGGTTGATTTCATCTGCCAATAAAATTTGGGTAAAAATCGGCCCAGATTTAAACTCAAAATGATGTTCTTTTTGATTAAACATATTTACCCCAATCACATCGCTGGCCAGCATGTCATTGGTAAATTGAATCCGTTGAAACTTTAATCCCGCCAAATGTGACAAGGCGCTAGATAATGTCGTTTTTCCTAAACCAGGTAAGTCTTCAAATAGCACATGCCCGCCTGCCAATAGACAAGCTAAAGCCAATTTGGTTTGCTGATTTTTATCCAAAATAATTTGGTTAATTTGTTCGAGGAATATATTTATTTTCGGGTAAAAAGGCGCAAGGCTCTGCTCACTTAAAAGCGTTGATGTATTATTTTGTTGGCTTTTCTCTGATCCCCAAAACACCTTTTATTCCCCAATAAAAAAGTTAAATGAATGACTAACATACAGGGTTTTATTTAAAAATACAGTGTTTATCTCCAAGCCATACCCAGTTCATTACTTTTAATACATACGCTTGATATTTATTGAGTATACAAAAGGGTTGTTTTCGCTTCGACTGATCACAAATCAGCAATAAAAAAAGCGTCCCGAAGAACGCTTTTTTCTTAGATTTTTGGCTCGAGTCACTGCATTAGCAAGGACACTTCTTCATGTCACCACCAGCTGATGGATAACGTGCATCTACACAGTGACGATAAAATGTTTTTGCATCCATCGCTTCCAAATCAGGATGATGTTTTGCCATATGTTCCAAATAATTTTGGTAATCTGGCACACCCACCATCAGGCGGAAGCTTTGCTGTAAACGTTGCCATAACGTCGCAATACGTGACCAATTTTTCGGGTTCAGAATTAAATCCTTCTGCGACAGAATGGTCATTTTAATGATTTTATAAATCACCGTTTTTCCACTTTTTGCAAACTTCAGGTTCATTCATATTCCCCTATTAATGTGCTGAATTTGACGGATTAATTTCAGCTGGGTCACGGTAAATCGCTTCTGCTTCATTCACCGATGGATTTGGATTTGCCAAGGCACGACGCACCACACCAATCGCTGCAAATAACATCACAAATGCCACGATCATAAAGAATGCACAAAGACCGGCATTGATTTGATTCGACAATGCAACCGTATGCATTTCAGCCATGGTTTTCGCAGGTGCCAACAATTCATTTTTCGCAATTGCTGCATTAAAACGATCTGCTTGAGCCAAGAAACCAATTTTTGGATTTTCGTGGAAAATCTTCTGCCAACCAGCGGTCATTGAAGTAATAAACAAGAATAATGTTGGGATAATTGTCACCCAAACATACTTTTGTTTTTTCATCTTGAATAAAATCACTGTACCCAAGATCAATGCCATCGCAGCAAGAATTTGGTTACCAATACCAAATAGCGGCCATAAGCTATTAATACCGCCGAGTGGATCCACCACACCTTGGTAAACGAAGAAGCCCCAACCTGCAACAGCCACCGCTGTACCTAACAGATTTCCGAAGAAGTTATGTGAGTTTTTTACCGCAGGAATCACGATACCCACAGTATCTTGCACCATGAAACGACATGCACGTGTACCCGCATCAACTGCCGTTAAAATGAAGAGTGCTTCGAATAAAATCGCAAAGTGATACCAGAACGCCATCATTGAACGGTTATTGAAAATTTCCGTAATAATGTGAGCCATACCAATCGCAAATGTTGGCGCACCCCCTGTACGAGAAAGAATCGAGTTTTCACCCACTTCTTGTGCAAGTAAGGTCAATGCTTCAGGTGTTACCACGAAGCCTAATGTACGAACTGCTTCTGCAGCGGACTCAACCGTTGTACCAATCACAGCTGCTGGCGCATTAATCGCAAAATACACACCAGGCTCAAGAATCGTTGCACAGACCAAAGCCATGATCGCAACAAAAGATTCCATCAACATGCCGCCATAACCGATCATGCGAATATCTTTTTCATTATTCACAAGTTTCGGTGTCGTTCCTGAAGAAACGAGCGCATGGAAACCTGAAATTGCACCACAGGCAATGGTAATAAACAAGAATGGGAACATTGAGCCTGCAAATACAGGACCTGTACCATCAATAAAATGCGTCACCGCTGGCATTTTCATTTCAGGTAAAGCAAACATAATCCCGATTGCTAAACCTGCAATAACACCAATTTTCAAGAAGGTCGATAGGTAATCACGTGGTGCAAGCAGTAACCATACGGGTAACACAGATGCTACGAAACCATAACCGATCAGCCACCAAGTCAGTTCAGTACCTGAAAGTGTAAAGAATGGCCCCCAGTACGGATGCTGTGCAATGTCACCACCATAGATAATCCCTGCCATCATCAGCACAAAACCAATGATCGACACTTCTGCAATTTTACCCGGACGGATAAATCGCATATAGATACCCATGAAAATCGCAATCGGCACCGTTGCAGCGATACTGAAAACACCCCACGGACTGTTGGTCAACGCTTTTACAACAACCAATGCAAGTACCGCAAGAATGATGATCATCACACCAAGTGCGCCAAGCATCACGATGATTCCGGCAAAAGAACCCAGTTCTTGTTTTGCCATTTCACCGAGTGAACGACCATCACGACGCGTTGAGATGAATAAGACTAAAAAGTCTTGAACCGCACCGGCGAGAACAACACCCACCAAGAGCCAAATTGTTCCCGGCAAATAACCCATTTGCGCAGCAAGGATCGGTCCGACTAAAGGACCTGCACCTGCAATCGCAGCAAAGTGGTGACCAAATAGAACGCTTTTATTGGTCGGCACATAATCCAAACCGTCAGCTAAGCGATGGGCAGGCGTTAAACGTCGCTCATTCAGTTCAAAGACTTTATTGGCAATAAATAAACTATAAAAACGATATGCAATGCTATACACACAGATTGCTGCAAGGATCAGCCAAACTGCATTGACATGCTCGCCTCGACTGAGTGCTAGTATGCCGAATGAAACGGCACCTAGAATGGCTACAAACAGCCAGATAATCTTTGAAGCCATTCCTGACTTCGGTTGAATGGTTTCCATCTCAATCCCTCATAAATGTTGAAATAAATCAGCTTGATTTTTCTTGTTCGAGGTACTGCTGTTTCTTCCCTTGAAACTCTACTCCTGTTATGGGCTTTTTCATCTAATACTTTGGCATAAAAATTTAAACCAATAGGTATAAAAAAAGGGATGAATCACTTCATCCCTTTCGATAATAGTCTATTTTTAAACCATTATGCACGTTCTAAATAGTCACCAGTACGGGTGTCTACACGAACGCTTTCTTCTTGCTGTACGAATAATGGAACACGTACAACTGCACCAGTTTCAAGCTTAGCCGGTTTACCGCCACCGCCTGAAGTATCACCACGTACACCTGGATCAGTTTCGACGATTTTTAATACAACGAAGTTTGGCGCGCTCACAGTTAAAGGAACACCATTCCATAACATGATTGTGCAAAGTTCATTTGAGTCATCTTTCAACCATTTAGCCGCGTCGCCCATAGCAACTTTATCAGCAGCGATTTGTTCGAAAGATTCTGGATCCATGAAGTTCCACATTTCACCGTCGTTATACAAGTAGTTCATTTCAACTTCTTGGATGTCAGCAGCTTCTAGTGAATCACCAGATTTGAAAGTTTTTTCTAAAACTTTACCAGTTTTAAGGTTACGTAATTTTACGCGGTTAAAAGCTTGGCCTTTACCTGGTTTTACGTATTCGTTTTCCATGATTGAACATGGGTTACCGTCAAGCATGACCTTAAGGCCTGACTTGAAATCATTCGTAGAATAATAGGCCATGACTGGCTCACTCCAAACTTACTAACTTTAATCTATAGATGCTATGGGCTGTAACATGTCATTTAGCAAGTACTGACTGTAACATTGGCTGCCACATGCACATTAATGTGATATTGCGTATTCTAAATGACCAATGCACCATGTCGCAACGAAAAAATCCCCATTAAAGGGGTCAAGCTGCTTAACTTACACTCAGACATTAAAGAACTTTGTTTATACAATGCCCACAAACAGGTAAAATTGCTGTTTACTGAAACTTAATAAATGTTTCGTAGGCTTCATCAGGTGTAAGCTTTTTCGGAATTATTTCAGCTTACACTTCAAAGTTCGACGCATTAATTTCAGCAATATTCCCCCACTCACCTTTCTGCATTTTTTAAACAATCGGCATGATAAACTATTTATTTCAAGAGCAAAACTGGCAAACTCAATTGAGTGATTTGATTACAAATCCTCAAGAATTACTCGATGTATTAGAACTTTCGCATGATCAGTTATTATCGGGTGCTCAGTTCGCAGCAGATGAGTTTCGCCTACGCGTGCCGCGCGCTTTTGTCGAAAAAATGCAAAAAGGTAATCCGCTCGATCCGCTTTTACTCCAAGTCCTACCGCATCATTTGGAACTTGAAGAGCACGCCGGTTTTGTTACCGACCCATTAGGTGAAGAGCAGGCTAACCAACAGCCAGGGGTATTACATAAGTACAAGTCTCGTTTTTTACTGACTTTAACCGGTGCCTGCGCGGTCCATTGCCGTTATTGTTTCCGCCGTCATTTTCCATACCAAGAAAACCTGCCTAAAAATGACGACTGGCCAAACATTAAACAATATATTGAACAACAACCCGATATTAATGAAGTGATTTTAAGTGGTGGAGACCCGCTCACACTATCAAATCGTAAACTTCAAGTGTGGATTGAA
This sequence comes from Acinetobacter sp. YH12094, assembly GCF_013419295.1. Classification (NCBI taxonomy): domain Bacteria; kingdom Pseudomonadati; phylum Pseudomonadota; class Gammaproteobacteria; order Moraxellales; family Moraxellaceae; genus Acinetobacter; species Acinetobacter sp. YH12094. Next base: position 52,506 of record NZ_VPAK01000008.1, on the reverse strand, counting down.
CGTTTATCGACTTTGCCACAAATTAAATTTTTGAGAATTCATTCACGAGTTCCTATCGTAATCCCCAACCGTGTCGATGAAGAGCTGGTTTCTATTTTAAAAAACAGTAGGCTACGCATTATTCTAGTGGTACACTCAAATCATCCATCAGAGCTAGATGACTTCACGTGCAGCCAGCTTCAACAGCTTGTCAAACAAGGAATCACCGTGCTGAACCAAGCAGTCTTATTAAAAGGGGTTAATGATTCTGCAGAAGTATTGGTCGATTTGAGTTACCGCTTATTCGACGCAGGTGTAATGCCATATTATTTGCATGTTCTGGATAAAGTAAAAGGTGCTCATCATTTTGATACACCAGCTCAGGATATTGATTTAATTTATAAAAAAGTTTTAGAGAACCTACCTGGTTATTTGGTTCCTAAACTTGTACGGGAAATAGCGGGCGAAAAAAACAAGACACCGCTTTTTGGGGCTTCAACTTTTTGAGTTAAATAATAAAGATGACCACGCATACTTCAGATACGTTTCAACATCCGACTGAATTAAAGCTGGATAAATTAAGCTTTTGTCCGACCAATGCTAAAGGTCTGCAAGAGTGGTTAAACGGTATTTCAATTTTACAATTAGGTACTTCATCTAAAGCTTTATTCAATGCCTTACTTGAAATCTCCGAGCTGAAATGCCAAGAGATGTTACGTTTTGATTTGGTTCAAATTTTACATCCAACTATGGAAAGTGTGCTCACAAGCTTAGAAAAACACTTTACCAATCAAAGCCTCATTACCACGGATCGTAATGACCAAATCATTGAATTGGCGATGCTTTTACGCAGTCACTTTGCCAAAATCTATATTGATATTGCCAAACGATGTAATCAGCAGCTTAATCAACAAAAGTTTTCGATTTTTTCATTTGGCCATAAAAAAAGCTTACAAACCGCTCGAATTGCATCAATCTACTATGCGTTGCAACAACTGACACTGTTGTTGTATCAACAACATATGTTGTATGCCACCCCGACTACGGGGCAATGGATTGCAGCACATCAACTGATTGAATGCGCCATCGAACACAATTTCTACCAAAGTAATGTCAATCAGTTACTGGGTACTCAACATCAAATTGCAAATATTGCTCAAGCTTATGCACAATTAATCTTATTAGATATTTTCAATAATCATCAGATTCGCCCTGCTGAAATCCAAGGCTTGTATTTATGTAGCTTTGACTGGGCAAAATTGGTTCAAATCCTACCGAAAGAAACCACGCTTTCACGCTATGTTGTAGACACGAAAAAAGATCACCCACCGATTTATAACTCAAAACAAGATCGGTCTTATCAAGCCAATGTATACATTTCAACGCAAAACTTGCTCGATCATTTGACCGAAACGCAAACTAGAAATGCCAATTATTTATCTAAAAATGAAAAGTTATTTTTAACTCCAGCGCTATATTTCCATATTCATAATATTTTGACCAACAACACTGAACGTCGTCATGAACGTTATGAATATTCTGCGCAAATTAATATTTGCTTTAGCTTAATGGTGGCGCATTTCTATCTCTCTAAAGGTAAAAACTTCCACGAAACTTTAGATTTGGAAGGCAATTATCAATTCCACAATGAAGCCTCTTTTGTCAATTCGCATGATTCAAATATGCCAACAGGCATGACTAATGCGAAAGCGCTAGATCGTGAAGCAAAACAGATTCATACCGCTGACGTATTAGATATTAGTGTGAATGGTTATCGCATTAAATGGACTGGCCCTACCCCTGCTAATTTAAAAACCGGCGAATTTATTTTGATCCAAGAAAATGCTCAAAGCCAATGGCGTGGCGGTGTTGTTCGTTGGATCAAACAATCGACTGAAAAAAGTTTGGAATTGGGTCTCGAAGTACTGGCTCAAGATTTGTATCCATGTTCAGCCCATATTCGTACCGACCGCAATACAACAAATCATCAACCTGCTTTATTGGTACAGACCACACAACTTGATCAAGTGTCTACGACCTTAATTTTACCTGGGGCAAATCTCTTCCGAGAGAAACAAACGATCCACCTTCGCTTAGGCAAAGAAGACATCAAAGTCTATCTCACCAAAGCGCAGTTGGTGACGCAAAGCTTTATTCGCTTTGAATATGAATTATTGAATGAAGAGCAAGAAAATGTCGTTAAAGACTATATTGCGAAACAGAGCAATGAGATCAAAAATAACGACTTATGGGAAGCATTAAAGTGAGAAATCCATTACTATCCAAAAAGCTAAAACGTACGGAAACTCGATTACTCATTATTGATGATAATCAAATACGTTTTAACCAGATACGTGATTTATTGACAGACAGCGAACATCAAGTTCATGCCATATTACTTGATGATTTACAAAATTTCGAAAAACAGCTGAATCTCAATTGGGACTTGATCATTTTTGGACGTGCTTATGATTTAAAATATGAACAAGCTTTAAGTTTAGTTCAACTATCGAGCCAACCCAATTTACCGATTATTTTACTTAAACCCGAAGACTATCAAGCAGAAAAATATGCAAGTTTAGTCAAAAAAGGGATTTATGACATTGTCGATATTGCTGAACCTGAGAGTTTCTATTTTGGTTTAATCCGTGCTTTATCCTTTAGTCGCCTACAACAATCGCAGCAACATTTAATGGAAGAGCTCGAAACAGCTCAAATCCAAACCCAGTCTTTAGTTGAAGATAGTCGTAAAGCGGTTGCCGTGATTCAAGAAGGCATTCACATTCAAGCCAATGCTGAATATCTCACTTTGTTTGGTCTAAAAAATGAAGATGATGTAATTGGTCTGCCTTTACTCGATCTATTACAACCTACTGACCTCAACGACTTTAAACAACGCTTTAAAAAAATTAGCCAAGGGCAGCTCGATTTAGGACGTTTTGATCTCGTTTCACAAAATATCGCAGTGGCTGGGCAAAACCCACTAAAACTCGAATTTATTGCCGCAGCTGAAGAAGATGCTTTACAGCTCGCAATTGAAATTGGCAGTCAAAGCAGCAATGCTGTAAGCAATGCTCCAGTTGAAGCTAGCCCACAAAAACCAAAAGCATTTCAACAACTCAACCGTACGATTGCTCAGCAACCTGCTAATGTAAATGCATTAGTTCTATTTACATTGGCTTCTTGTTCTGATGCGATTTTTCAAAAAGATTGGAATACTTATAAGAGCTATTTCACCAATATTAAAGACTTCTTGAAAGATCAGACTCATGCTCCATTATTTAGTTTAGATAATGGTGCAATCGTTGCCTTATTCCAAGCGGATAATCAGCTCAAACTTGAGTCTAAATTGATTGGTCTTAATACCCTGAGCAAACCTCAATTACTCAGTGTAAACAATGAAACTTATCCATTAAATTTACGCATAGGATACAGTGTTTTAGACAGCGATATTCGTGATGAAGCACATTTTGATACCTTTATTGCGAAAGCCTTTAATACTGCGCTACCAACCAACCAACAAGCACCTGAAATCGATTTAACGATTCCATTAGAAATTGATATACCAAGTTTGGATTTCGATACACCAGAAGCACAAATTGCGCCGATTGTCGTTAGTGAAGCTCCTGTTATCAAGGCCCTTCGCAACTGCTTAGAACGCGGTGAAATTCATCTTAAATATCAGCAACTGTATGATAAAGAAGATTCTCATCTTTATACTTATGAAGTAACCAGCGGCTTTATTTTTGAAAATAAATGGAAAGATATCGCCCAACTACGTGAATTGGCTGAAGACTCAGAGCTATCCATTAAATTGGATCGTTGGATCTTGGTTGAATCGTGTAAACAGCTACACAACTTCATCACTCAGTTCCCTGAAGCTAAATTAATCGTTAACCTGAACAAGGAAGTGCTATATAACGACCGCACCTTCCCTGAGTTTATTTCGAAACTGATTACGATTATTCGTAGTAAATTGAAAAATCCACTGATTTTACAATTTGCAGAAGAAGACATTCAGCTCAATATCGATGCCGCTCAAAAAGCATTTGTAGAACTTCGTAAAAATGGTGCCGAACTGGCTTTACGCAATTTTGGTCATTCGATGTTTAGTGAATCATTATTACGTCAAATGGATGTTCACTGCTTAACATTAGATTCAAGTTTAACCAAAATGCTTGCAAACGATAAGTCGTGCCAAGAGCTCCAAGAAAAAATTACCACTTATCATGAAATCAAAACTGTTGAAATCATGCTACGTGAATTAAATGACATGACCCTATTTGCCAATGCTTGGAATGTAGAAGCTCGTTTTATTCAAGGTGATTATTTCCAGAAGAAACTCGACCATCTCATCGATGTTCAGGACCAATAAGGTTCTGAACATCGCCGATTTAAGGTTTATCTTTTTATCGGCACAAAAAAAACGGGCATAAAGCCCGTTTTTTCGTTTTGGATATTAACGTTTGATAGAACGTGACATACCAGCAAAACGTTGTTTGAATTTGTCGATACGACCGCCAGTGTCAACGCTTTTCTGTTTACCAGTGTAGAATGGGTGGCAAGCAGAACATACGTCTAGGTAAATAGTTTCTTTACCAAGAGCTGAACGAGTTTCAATTATGTTACCGCATGAACATGTAGCAACTAAAGTTTCATATTTTGGGTGAATATCGGCGCGCATCGTCGATTACTCCTAAGATTTAAGAAGGTTTAGCTGTCATCGCAATTGATCACTCTTGCATCACTACAAGGAAGGCTTAAAAAAGCAGACCAACACCATAACAGACCATTCTTTTGGCCCACCGAGACGGATACCGTCAGAGCTAAGCACAACAAGTTGAGGCAAATTATAGCTGATTTTTTAATGTTAATAAATAGATATTCAAGGCTGAATCGCTCTACTCTTTAGGTTGAGCTTGGTCTAAATATTTCTGATATTGTAATTCGACTGTACGCTGAAATTGGGCTTGATCAAAATGCTTTAATTTTTCAATAAATGCAGGACAAAACGTCGCTGCATTTACTGACTGTAATGATCTGCTCATGCCCTCTAACACACCTTGAAGCTGCTGTTTAAATTGTGCATCGACGGGCTGATAACATCTTTTGCTTTTAATGGCTCTACACCATTAAAACGGATAGCCTGAACTGCAGCAATTAATTTAAGTTTTGCAGCTTAATAAGCCTGATCTAATTCCTTATTCATCTATGGTTGTCGATCACGACAAAATCCAACATGGGCTGCAGGCTGATGAGGGACATTTTTTCAATGACATCACGGTTACTATTTAGAGATAAATCCTATTGGGCATGAACGACTGTGTTCATACCCAAGAATAAAATGAAGAAGCCTTTTTTAATTTTCATGATTTTTTTCATCTATATAAGCTATTTAAAAAGGACGTACTCATCTCACCCTATTCTTGCCCACGGCTTTGTTTTGCCCAAAGGTTGGCAATCACACCACAGACCATCAACTGAATTTGGTGAAAGATCATAATCGGTAAAACTATCATCCCCATCGGCTGCCCAATAAATAAAATTTGTGCCATGGGCACGCCGCTCGCCAAGGTTTTTTTAGAACCACAAAAGAAAATCGTCTTTTGATCAGCTCGGCTAAAGCCCAACCAACGTGGTACATATAGCGCCAATAACATAATGATCGTTAACAAGACAGAGCACGCCAAAATCAACAGGAATAAGGTCATACCACTCACTTGATGCCATAGCCCTGCCACCACTGCACTACTGAATGCACCATAGACCACCATCAAAATTGAGCCCTGATCAAATACCTTCACGATTTTTGACATTTTCTTCATATAAGGAAACACCCAAGGACGGAGGAGCTGCCCTAAAATGAAGGGAATGAGTAATAACAGGGTAATTTGAATAATAGATGCAGTCGGATCGTAGTTATGTTGTGACTGGCCGAGAATAAAATATGCCACCATCACTGGGGTAATAAACATCCCAATAATATTTGAAAATGATGCACTACAGACTGCGCCAGCAACATTACCCTGTGCTACCGAAGTAAATGCAATAGAAGACTGTACTGTCGAGGGTAAAAAGCACATAAACAAAAAGCCCCAATACAACTCTTGCCCTAACATCGGCACGAGAATTGGTTTCGCCATTAAACCCAATAATGGAAATAATGCAAAGGTAAAACCAAAAACTAAAGCATGTAACTTCCAGTGCATTATGCCTTCAACCACAGCCTCACGAGATAACTTTGCACCATGTAGAAAAAATAAAATGGCAATTGCAGCCGTTGTAATATAGCCAAAGATTTCTGCAGCTTGCCCACTAACAGGCAAAAACGTCGCAAGTATGACCATTACAAAAAGTAGAATGGTAAAACGATCCAAAGCCAACATTTTCAGCATAACAACATCCTGTACAAATTTCCCTTTAAAGCTCATCGGCACAAAAATGCCCAATAAGCTAAATTTACCATTGAGTAAATTTCATCTTACTGGGCCATATAAATAAAGCCAGCTTTTCTCCGATATATTCATTATTTTAAACGTTGATAGTGAGCTCAACGCAAAAAAATTTATAAATAAGAATATTCAGCATTACAGATGACTTTATATTAATGATTGCACATTAATTATTTCGTGCATTTGAGTCTTGTTGGATCAACTCAATTTTATAGCCATCGGGATCTTCAACAAAGGCAATGACGGTCACACCACCTTTCATTGGTCCTGCTTCACGTACCACGTTTCCGCCACGTGCTTTAATTTCTTCACAAGCCTTGTAGGCATCATCTACTGCAATAGCAATATGGCCATAAGCGTTACCCAATTCATAACTCTCCGTATCCCAGTTATGCGTTAACTCGAGTACGGTATGATTTTCTTCATCACCATAGCCCACAAATGCCAAAGTAAAACGACCTTCTTCATAATCACGCTTACGAAGCAAAGTCATACCGAGTACTTCAGTATAGAACGCCAATGAACGCTCTAAATTGCCTACACGTAACATGGTATGCAGCATGCGCATAATCGAGTTTCCTAAATCTATCATTATGTTTGAATACTATAGGGATTTAACATGCAAAGTTCAATTTAAGTCTAGAGCACATATACCGCCTTATTTCAAATATCCTTGTCCAAAACCGTAGACCTGCTTAGGCTATTCAACAGCTTAGAATAAAAAAGCCCACTCAAACTGAATAGGCTTTTTTTAAGTTAAATTGAATTATGAACTGGATTTCTGTTCATGTTCTCTCAATAGTTTGGCGACCCAAACCACTAAAATTAAAATCGGAATACCAATTAGAGTTGTCATCAAGAAAAAGTTTGGATAACCGATATTGGTCACAATCGTACCTGAGTAACCGCCTAAAATTTTAGGGGTTAAGGTCATTAAGGAACTGAAGATAGCATATTGAACAGCTGTGAAAGAAACACTGGTTAAGCTCGATAAAAATGCAATAAATGCCGCACCAGCAAGACCAGAAGCCAAGTTATCAACAATAATCGCAAAATACAGCCACAGCGAACTATAAGGCTTAATGACCTTACCTTCGATGTCCACATTCTGTTCAGCACTTGCTAAGTTAATCGGTTGAATATCAACACCAAGCACACCCGCCATATTGGCCGATGTATTCACTTGATATGCTAAATCGACACTCTTTTTCACCACATCATTTTCTAGTAGTTGAGCCGTTAATGTTTTTTGCTTTGCTGTTTCGAGCGCTTGACCTGGAATTGCAGCACTAAAAACACCAGTTTTATCAAGCTTCGCGTCGAATGGTTTAGCATCCAAAATAATTTGAATTTTTTGACTTTCTTTTAACTCGCCTGCCAAGTATTGTCCACGGACCACGATACTATTTGCAGTCTCTTGAGCTGAAATCGTGTTATCTGAAGTCACTGGCAGCAACATCATTGCTGAGTTTGAAAAAGCATTATTCAAATACGGCAAACTCACCTGTACTGGATGTTGATTCTTAGACTGATAATCCGCACTGACCTGAATATTTTGATCAGCCGCCAAGACTGCTTTTGGAATTTGAACTGCCCAAGCTCCCGTGTCATCCGGCGTCGCTGTATAGTGCTGCCCTGCTACATTTACAGTGACATCGCTCAATGGCTGACCTGATTTGACTAGGCCGATAAAAATCAAGTTTGTTGAACTGGCTAATATCGCACCGACAAACATTAATTTCATAATGTTCATGCGCTGCGCAAGCAAACCACCAAGGAAGCCACCAACCAAGCTAAAAATCACACCATAGACTTTTACAGCTTCGGCAATCTGCTCTTTGGTGAAGTTTAAATCTTGATAAAACACATTAGAAATGACGCCGGCGATAATATCGGAAATACGGTAAAAACCAATAAGTAACAACAGCACTAAAGCCAGTTTTAGACCATAACGCTTAAAGAAATCTGCAACTGGATTAACCCAAGTTTCAAATGCCATCTGCTTATTTACAGCACCTGATTTCACCAAAACTGAACCGATGCCAAAAGCAACCACCGCTGAACAAATAAAGCGCACAGCCTCTAAACAGAACAATGCAAATGAGTCCGAAATTTGCCACTGCTCTTTCAAGCTTTCAACCGCTACACCTGAATAGATATAACTCAAGACAAAGGCAACCACCGCAGCAAAGAATACCGCGACTAAACGATAATAGTCGGTCCGTTTATAATGCTTTTGTACACGGTCAACTTGCGGCTCACGTATCGATAAAGTTGTAATAATACCAATAACCATCACAGCAGCCATTGCAAGATAAGTATATTTCCAAGCTTCATAAATATAGTTACCTTTGGCCGTGCCTAAATATGCCGCCAAAAATAACGCCCCTGCACCTGCCACGATCATGCCGATACGATAACCTGCATTATAAGTCGAAGCTAAAACGGTCTGCATTTCAGTTTCTGCCAACTCAATACGATAAGCATCAATCACAATGTCTTGCGTTGCGGCAGAAAAACCTAGCAATACAGCGCCAGCGGCCATTTGGTAAATATAGCTTTGTCCTAAAGCAGGATCTGAAAATGCCATGATACAAATTGCACAGATAATGAGAACCTGAGCGATCAATAACCATGCACGGCGACGTCCAAGTTGTTTAGTTAAAAATGGCACAGGTAACTCATCAATTAATGGCGCCCAAACAAACTTAAATGAGTAGCCAAGCGCTGCCCAACTAAAAAAAGTCACTGCACTTTTATCAATTCCTGCTTCACCTAACCAAAGCGATAAACTGGAAAAGATCAGTAAAATTGGGATACCGGCCGAAAAGCCAAGAAAAAGCATAATCAGCGCACGTCGGTCTAAAAATGCAGTAAAAGCAGATTTCCATCCTGAAGCTTGTGTTGTCATGACTCAGTTATTTTTGTCAAAATCGAATGTTGCTATTCAAGCGCTTAATGACAACGGTTTCAACAACATTTATGAAATCATTGTTTTATTTTATCGATATTTCGCATGCTGTTGCTTGATCTTTGGCATTAAACCTGTATACCTTAATTACATATCTCTATTCTTTAGTTTTTTGGATTCAACAGTGACCCAGCGACTTGAACAAATTCACTCTTCTTTATCAACCACCATTAATGAAACCAACACAAAAAACTTAGCAGAAACAGTAACGACACTAAAGAGCGCTTTTGATCAACCCGAAATACAGAATACTTTAACTAAAACCCAGTTGCAGCCGCTTCAGCTGACGCATACGCCTGAGCTTAAAAAAATACCGACGTCTACCAAGCGGATTAAACCACTCAATGACTTTTTAGGACAAGATCGTGCCCGAGCTTCGGTTGAAGCTGGCATTGCATTGCCCTATTCAGGCTATAACATTTTTGCTGTAGGTACCGCAGGCTTAGGTAAGCGCACCATGATTAAGCGCTTATTACAACAACACGCTAAAAATATGCCAACGCCTCCAGATTGGGTCTATGTCAATAATTTTAAGTTTCCGCGTGAACCAATTGCGCTAAAACTTCCTTCTGGTCAAGCGACAAAATTCCAAGCGTTATTACATCAAAGTTGGCAAACCATATTAAAACAGCTTGAACGTCGCTTCACCGCAGAAACCTATCACAATCGCATTGAAATGATTCGCCAACATGCTGGTGATGAACAACATCTTGCTTTAGTTGAATTAACCCGAGAAGGTGAAGAGCTCGATCTTAAACTGATTTCTCAGGATGATGATCATTGTTTCGTTCCCGTGCATTTGGTCGATAACAAATACCAAGAAATGTCCAAAGAAGACATCAATGCACTAAGCAGTAAACAACGAGCTGAAATTGCGTCAAACGTCCGTTATATGGATAAAAAACTTGAACGCCTTGGTCTACATCTTGGTGATCTTGAAGATGACGCACGCGATAAAGTTCAGGTTTTAAACCGTGAAATTGCTAAACAAGTTGTAATGCCGCGTCTTGATCTAATTCAAAATAAATTCAGCATGGTTGAAGGCTTGGAAGATTATCTTAAGCAATATGCAGATGACATCATTCAAAATGTTGAGTTTGTGCTTGAGCAAGAAGAAGATGACTTTACACCTGGCCTATTTAACCGCGTGCCATCTCGCTACCAAGCTAACATTATCGCCACACACAAACCAAATGCTGGTGCGCCCGTTATTTTTGAAGATTTCCCAACCCATTACAATTTGCTAGGTCATGTCGAACAACTGACCCAAAATGGCACCATCACCACAGACTTTACATTAATCCGTCCTGGTGCACTGCATAAGGCCAATGGTGGATTCCTTATCTTGGAAGCTGAACAACTTTTAGAGCAGCCTTATGCATGGCAAGGTCTAAAACGTGCATTAAAGTCAGGACATTTAAAGCTGTCTTCACTTGAACATATGCTTACATTGACAGGCAGTATTTCGATTGAGCCTGAAGCTATTGATTTAAATATCAAAGTGATCCTGCTTGCTGAACCTGATATTTATTACGATATTTTAGAACTCGAACCAGAACTGGGCAGTGTCTTTAAAATTCGTGCCGATTTTACCGATACATTACAACGTAATGACATTAATGAGCAGGCATATATGCAGCTGATTGCTGACTATGTGCAAACAGACAAACTTCTGCCATTTGACCGTACAGCACTTGCTGCACTGTTAACTGATTCAAGTCGTCAAGCTGAAGATCAAAGCTCTTTGTCATTACATGCCCTCACCTTAGGTGATTTGATTCGTGAAGCACATCATCATGCAGCACTTGCTGGCGATAAAATGGTGACAGAAACACATATCAACACCGCTCTTGATCATCGTAAATACCGTCTAGGCTACTTACGTGAATTATATTGGCAAGATCTCACTCGCGGTACACAGTTAATCGAAACCAAAGGTCATCGATTCGGGCAGATTAACGCCCTCTCTGTGATTCAATATGCTGATGTTGAATTTGGTTTACCGTCACGTTTAACGGCTTCGGTTTATCAAGGTGGCGGCGATATTTTAGATATCGAGCGTAGTGTAGAACTCGGTGGTTCTCTGCATGCCAAAGGCGTCCTGCTGATGTCGAGTTTCTTAAAGGCACACTTTGGTCGTGAACAAATTTTACATTTTTCTGCTGCCCTTGCCTTTGAGCAAAGCTATGGCCAAGTAGATGGCGACAGCGCAACTGTTGCAGAGCTTTCAGCTCTTATTTCCGCTATTAGCCAATTACCGATCGATCAATCATGGGCAATCACTGGCTCAATGAACCAATTGGGTCAAGTTCAACCGATTGGTGGTGTAAATGCCAAGATTGAAGGCTTCTATGATGCATGTAAATTACAAGGGCTAACAGGCAAGCAAGGTGTGATTATTCCACGCCAAAATATGCAGCACTTAATGTTACGCAAAGATGTGATTGAAGCTGTGCAACAAGGTCAATTCCATATTCACGCCATAGATACCATTGACCAAGCTCTAGAAATTTTGATGGCGCGTCCAGTAGGCACTCTTGATAAAAAAGGTCGTTATAGCAAAGGCTCAATCTATGCTGCTGTCATGGAGCAACTTGAGTACTGGCAAGCGATTGAAGATGGTGCTGAGTTTGAGGAAGAAGAGCCAAAGAAAAAGAAAAAAAAGAAGAAGTCTAAAAAGGACAAAGATAAAAAGGCAAAGAAGTCTGAAGCTCAAGACAGTACTGCTGAAAATGAGCAAGTTGTTGAAGAAAGTCCGACTGAAGACAATCCGTCATAAATCTTCGATGAGTTTATTCATTTGTTGATTTTTCCACCACCCTTTGTGCTTTAAATGCGTATGGGGATGGTGGAAAAACGCATAAACCACGACTTTTTTGATAAATAAGTCATAAAAAAAGCGCCTTAAAGGCGCTATTTTTATCTGTATCCAATGATTAAAATCATCAAATACACATCCAATTAAGCTTCCGGAGCTGGGCTATATTGTTCAACTAAAGGTTGTAATTCACCTTTTTGGAACATATCAAGCATAATGTCACTACCACCGATCAATTCACCATTGATCCATAATTGTGGGAAAGTCGGCCAGTTTGCAATTTGTGGAAGAGTTGCGCGAATATCTTGATTTTCAAGAATATTTACATAAGCAAATGGACGACCAATTTGACTGAGCGCTTCTACTGCACGCGCAGAGAAACCACACTGTGGAAACTGTGGAGTGCCTTTCATGTAAAGTAGAACTGCGTGTTTAGCAATTTGGTCACGAATTAACGCTTCTGTATCGCGTGCTTGTTCAGTCATTGATATATCCTCAATAAATCTGCTTCGCATTATACCCAAAACTGAGTAAAACAATATGACTAAAGCAATATTTCACGTTTTATTTACATTTCAGCTTTTCAAGTGAGTCATATTTTGCTTATATAGACCTCTTGATGCTCATATATATATGGCGTCTCCTCTATATTATTTCAATCACCTGACAAATTAGAGTTAGTCATGAATAACATTACCCTTGCCCCAGTACAAACTGATCAACCATCGCACTTGATGCCAGTATTTGGCCGCCAACCGATCAGCTTTGTCCGAGGTCAAGGTGCTCACCTGTATACCGCAGATGGCACAGAATACTTAGACGCACTGACAGGGATCGCTGTTTGTGGTTTAGGTCACTCACATCCTGCAATTACAGCTGCAATTGCTGAACAGGCAGCGACCCTCATTCATACCAGTAACTTATTTGAAGTGCCTTGGCAAACGGCTGCTGCGCAAAAATTAGCTGAAGTTGCGGGTATGGAAGAAGTTTTCTTCTCAAATAGTGGTGCAGAATCAAATGAAGGTGCAATCAAAATTGCACGTAAATTTGGTCATATGCAAGGTGTTGCAAGCCCTAAAATTATTGTTGCTGATCATTCATTCCATGGTCGTACCATGGCGACATTATCTGCAACAGGTAACAAAAAAGTTCAGGAAGGTTTTGGCCCACTGGTTGAAGGTTTCATTCGTGTGCCTTTCGGTGATATTGAAGCAATTGAAGAAGCTGCAATTCACCACCCAGACATCGTAGCGATTTTGGTTGAGCCGATCCAAGGCGAAGGTGGCGTCAACACTGCTCCTCAAGGTTTTAGCTATTTAGAAGATATTCGTCGTATCTGTAACCAACACAACTGGTTAATGATGCTTGATGAAGTGCAAACAGGTAACGGCCGTACTGGTAAATACTTTGCATATCAACACACCAATATTATTCCTGACGTGCTAACTACAGCAAAAGGTCTAGGTAATGGCTTCCCTATCGGCGCAGTCATGACTCAAGGTCGTGGTGTTGGCGTTTTAACAGCGGGTAACCACGGTTCAACTTATAGCGGTACAGCATTAGGTTCACGTGTGGTTTATACCGTGATTGATACCATTCAAAAAGAAAACCTTGTTGAAAATGCTGCAAATATGGGTGCGTACCTTGTTGAGCAATTCACAGAGCAACTTGCCGATCAAAACGTAACTGTTCGTGGTTTTGGTTTAATGGTCGGCATTGAATTACCAAAAGCATGTGGCGAACTTGTGAATATTGCACGTGATGAGCATCACTTGATTATTAACGTAACAGCAGGCTCTGTGATTCGTTTATTACCTACGCTGAACATCAATAAAAAACAAGCGGATATCTTAATTGAACGCATTGTTAAAATGGTGAAAAACTTTCTAGCGTAATTTGTGCCGAAAGTAAAAAAAGCCGCTGATTGCGGCTTTTTTTATATCTTTTTAAACCTTTTTTGTTTTTATGAGGCTTCTTGGTATACACGTCCGCCTGGTAATTGACTGAAATACAATTTTAATGCATCTAGGCAACGATGAATCTTGGTAGGCTGTTGATCACGTTTAGACATCACCGCATATAGAGTAAATGATGGTAAACGCCATTCTGGTAAAACTTCAACAAGAGAACCGTTTAATAAGTCTTTTTGCGTATCTAGATATAATATTCTTGCAATGCCATGTCCTTGTTGACACATTGCTTTTGCAGCAAATACATTATTTGTTGTAAATCGGGAGTGCACATCCAATGCAACCTGCTCTTTAGTCACTGCATTTTCAAATGCAAAATGCTGAAAGTTTCTAACCAAATTTATTTGAACCATATCATGATTTTGTAAATCTTCTGGTCGTGTAATTAAACTGGTTTGGTTGATATAGCTTGGTGCTGCAACGAGAACTTGTTCAACATGTGCCAATGGCACCACATGAAACTGTTGATCATCAATTTTTGAACTCATTCGTAGCGCAATATCAATGCGGCCATCAATTAAGTCGATATATTGATTATCTGCTTCTAGATGAACGGATAAACCGCGATGTGCCGACATCCAATGTGACAATGCAGGAATCACATGATTCGCACAAAGTTCTGGTGTTGATGCAATACGTAATTCACCGATTAAGTCGTCACGAAGTTCATTGATACGAATTTTGCCGCGCTCTGCGGCAGATAGCATCTCTTGGCAACTATGAAAAAAAGCTTGTCCAGCTTCTGTCAAACTTAACTTACGTGTTGAACGATGTAAAAGAATGACTTCCATATCCTGCTCTAGTGAGCGGATTTGCTGACTCACGGCACTCGTGGTAATACCTAACTCACGAGCAGCACCGCTAAACGAATTTTTTTCCACAACGCAAGCAAAGACACCCATTGCTCGAAGTTGATCTAACATAAATTTCCCTCATAAACTTATGAGAAGCTTCATCTTTCGATAAAAGCAACTCATTGTATTATACGGGGATATTTTGCTTTTGCATTATATATTTAATTATTTGGTAAAACTGAAGTTGGATTGATTGGTTTACCATCTAAACGCACTTGGAACTCAAGCATCGTGCGGTTGGTACCCGATGAACCCATCTCACCAATTTGCTGCCCTGCTTTGACAGTATCGCCACTTTTGACATTCATTTTACTGTTATGTGCATATGCAGTGATATAGCCATTAATATGCTTCACCAAAATTAAATTGCCGTACTCTTTAAGACCATCGGCGGCATAGACCACTTGACCATCAGCTGCTGCAAAAATAGGATCACCTGTATTACCTGCGTAACGTGTTCCTTTCACATTCGATGCTAAGTTATAGCCTTGTAATACCGTAGGACGCGATACTGGACTCACCCAACGTAAACTTGAAGAACTGACCACTGGCGTTGGAACTGTAGTTCGCGTCACTGTCGATGGAGTGGTTGAAGCTTGAGTCACGGGCGCTGTTTGCGTTGGCATTGCAATCGTTTGGCGTTGAATTGGTGCCGCTTGAGTCATGGCTTGTGTAGACGTCGTACGACGAGAGCCACTATTTTTAAGGCGAATGGATTGTCCAACATAGATGCGATAAGGCTGGGCAATATCGTTCATTTCTGCGATGCTGACATAGCTCAAGCCATAGCGAGCTGCAATGCCACTTAAAGTATCTCCCGAACGAACTGTATAATAATCCGGAGCAGTCGCATAACGGGTCGCATTATTAATTTGTGGTTTTGACGCACAGCCAGTCATGACCAAAGTTGTAACCACAGCAGCAGATAAAACAAGGGTCTTAAATAATGCTGCAGGAGCGGTAATAACGCGATATTGTGACACCAGGGACATCATCTTCCTCACTAATAATTCAAATATAGTCATTATGAATGGGCTAAGATTAGCAAAAATCCACTCTAAAAAAGTTGCGGCATAACCATTTTCACAAAGTTATAACACTAATACTTAAATTTTAGATAACTCTGCGTGTAAGTTATTCAAAATCTCATAGTTTGTAGCATCCATTTGTATAGGCGTTACACTGACATAACCATTTGCCACGGCAAAGAAATCTGACTCGATATCGGTTAAGCCTTTCTTAGGCTCTGCCACTGCCTCGCCTGCCAATCCAATCCAATAGACTTGACGACCACGCGGGTCTACATGACTGGTAATCGGTTTGGACTGTAAACGTCTTCCTTGATAGGTCACTTTGGTGCCTTGAAGTTCAGCAACGTCTGGAATATTAATATTAAAAATATGTCGTGCAGGTAGCGCGGGTAGTCCATTGGCAATAAAATCATGCACCCATTGCGCGGCGACTGCATAATCTTCTGGGTTATTATAACTACGCACATTTGGCCCAGCCAAAGAGACGGCTAGCGCAGGTTGTTTCATTAAACGGCCTTCAAATGCCGCACCCACTGTCCCTGAATACAGCACATCATCACCCAGATTTGCGCCACTATTGATTCCACTCACCACCAGATCAAATTCAAAATCAAACAGACCATTCATTGATAAATACACACAGTCCGCAGGTGTACCATTTACCGCCCACATATTCGGTGCAATTTCGACAGGTCGTAATGGTCGATCTAAAGTTAAAGCACTTGAAAAACCGCTGCGTTCGCTTTCAGGCGCCACAATCACCACACGACCGAGAGGACGCAATGCATGTGCTAAAGCTTGGATACCGGGAGCAAAAACGCCATCATCATTGGCAATTAAAATATTCACAACTAAATTTCCATTACTAAAAAATTAAAAATGACTCGCAAGAACATTTTATTGAAATATATGAATAATTATATATATTTACATTTCAACATCCAGCATAAATGTGTGTGTACAAAATGAATAAAAGCGTAGCACTTCGTGGTTTATTGAGCTTTGCTCTAGCAGCTTGCATGACTCAAACTGTGGTCGCAGACAATGACTTCACTCAAGAAGAAGCCAATACCATCGTAAAAGAAGATATTGCATCTGCACAAGTCATGTTAGAAGTATGCCCTGCGATTATTGGTCAAAATGCAAAATTTGATGCCAACATTCAAGCACTCACTAAAACATATCTTGCTGATTATTCTGATAAATCAATGACATTAGAAAAATTACAGTCTGACAGCGAATATAAATCAGTTCTTGAAGAAGCGCGTCAAGCTGCTAAAGAAACTGATAAAGCTGAGCAAAAATCAGTTTGTGATGACGTTTTAAGTTATGAAGGTTAATTGATCATTCAGCTTTGGACGTCCTCTCCATAGGTTAGTCCTTATTGCATCAAACCTGCAAAAAAAAGGATGACGCTTTATAGCCTCATCCTTTTTTCTTTCACAATGTATTGATTTTTAAACAGCTTCAATACAATTTTCTACTGATCTCTACCAGAAATACGATTAAGCTAGGCAAATAAATTTTAGCTATTTGATATCTTTTAGTTTATTTAACAGGTTATTTAAATGAAAAACTCCTTTGTAAAATCTCTTTGTGCCCTTAGCCTTTCTGCTTTTGCTTTCACTACCATATCTGCACATGCCGCAGATGAAAAAATTGAAGTGACTCCCACACCTCAAGTGACCAGTCAAGAACTTGCAGCTATCTATGTACTATCTGAAGTCTGCCCAAAATTGGTGAATGACAAAGATCAACCAAAGTTTGAAGCGGGTTATGCAAAATTAGCTAAAGAATATATGCCGAATGAAAAGAACCCAGTAAATGCTTTACAGCAACTCAGCAAACAAAAAAGTTTTAAAGACGCTTTAAAAGAAGCGCAGTCTGATGCGAAGAAAGCTGGCGATAAGAAAAATGGTGCGATTTGCAAAGAATTGACTGCTTACAGCAAATAATACCAATTGGTTACAATACTTTTAAAATAAGCGCTTGCACCCCATAGCAGTCCGCCTAGCTTTGTCCTAAAATGCTAGGCTCTTTGTGCTTATACCTAAGTTATTGGAACCACCCAGAATGACCCGAAAAACCGCCCTTGCCGCATTACTACTTGCACCTAGTTTTTCATTCGCGGCAACTGTCCTTTCTGCACCACCTGAATTAAATAATAAATCTTATGTGCTGATGGACTATGAGACAGGGCAAATCCTTGCTTCTAAAAATGAAAACGAAAAATTAGCTCCTGCTTCAATGACAAAAATGATGACCAGTTACATCATTGAGCAAAAGTTATTAAGCGGTGAACTAACTGAAAATGAAAAAGTACGTATGAATGAGTCGGCTTGGTGTCGCGGCAGCAGCACTGAGTCATGTATGTACGTTCCGCTCAACGGTACTGCAACTGCATTAGAAATGTTACGTGGCATTATCATTCAGTCGGGTAACGACGCTTCTAAAGCTATGGCAGAACATATTGCTGGCAATGAAGGCACCTTTGCCCACATGATGAACCAAGAAGCGAAACGTATTGGCATGGTGAATACTCAATTCATCAATGCGACAGGTATGCCAGCTGAAGGTCATTTCTCGACTGCCAAAGATATGGCGACTCTAGCGCAACATATCATTCATGACAGTTCAAAATACTATCCGATCTATTCTGAAAAAGAATTTACGTTCAATGGCATTAAGCAAGGAAACCGTAATGCCCTGCTTTATACTGACCCAAGTGTAGATGGTTTAAAAACTGGTCATACTGAAGAAGCGGGCTATTGCTTAACGACTTCAGCTAAACGTGGTCCTTTACGTTTAATTTCAGTGATCTTTGGTGCGCCAAGCATGAACGAGCGTGCATCTCAAACACGTGAAATTTTAGCTTGGGGTTATGCAAACTTTGAAACTGTAAAAGTTCAACCTGCTAAACAAGTGCTTGCAAAAGCAAAAGTTTGGTACGGTAAAGACAATCAAGTTCAAGTAGGTCTAGCTGAAAACTTTAACGTGACGATGCCTAAAGGCGAAGCGAACGCCATTAAAACTCAATTGGTTGTTCAACCAAAATTAACTGCTCCTTTAAAACAAGGTCAAGTGGTCGGTAAATACGTTGCAACGCTTAATGGCAAAGTCATTGCTGAAAAACCACTTGTAGCTCTACAAAATGTTGAAGAAGCTGGTTTCTTTGCAAAAATGATTGATCACATCAAACAATTCTTTAGCAACTTATTCTAAGTTTGATGAAAACTCGATATTAAGACTAAAGTGAAAGCATCTAGATTTCGGTCTAGGTGCTTTTTTATTTTATACTGCCTAAAAACCTGTAGATGACTTTCCTATGAGCCAAAACATTCGCCCTTATTTAGACACTGTTCCACGTATTGCTGACTCTTGCTATATCGATGAAATGTCAGTGGTGATTGGCGATGTTGTATTGGCTGAAAATGTCTCTGTTTGGCCATTTGCTGTGATTCGTGGTGATGTAAACCATATTCGTATTGGTAAAAACTCTAATGTGCAAGACCACTCAATGTTGCATGTGAGTCATAAAAAAGCCGATAAACCTGAAGGTTCTCCACTGATTATTGGTGAAGATGTGACAATTGGTCATCATGTGAAATTACACGGTTGTACCATTGGTAATCGTGTTTTGGTCGGTATAGGTACGATTATTTTAGATGATGTAATTGTTGAAGATGATGTGATGATTGGTGCTGGTTCACTTGTCCCACCCAATAAAGTTCTAGAAAGTGGTTATTTATATGTGGGCAGTCCCGTTAAGAAAGTTCGCCCACTGACCGATAAAGAAAAAGCGTTCTTGCCTTATTCAGCGCAGAATTATGTGAAGGTGTCGAATAATTATCTTGATCAAAATAAATAATATACGCATTCGTTTTTAGTTTTAACAGTTCCAGCTTATGTCTCAATGCTTCATTGACAGACAAATTCAAATACAGAGTAACTCTTTAATGTTGATTAAACCTTATACTTTATTCATTACTAGAATATTTTTTGCAGGCGTAATTTTAACATCTACAACTACTTTTGCGAATTCAATGCAGTGTAAAGATGATTATGAAAAAATCATTGCCAAAGAAATTAAAGATATCGGCACAGCCTTGAATAAGGGTAATTATGCATTAATCACCGAAAAAACAGATTCATCTATTATCAATTATGCAGGTAGTAAAGATAAATATAATGCCATATTAGAACTTGCTGCAAACTCCTTTAAACTAAATAAAATATTTGTCTCTCAAGTTGACACTCATCCTCCAAAACAAAGTTATATCATTGGTAGAAATGAGTTTTGTGCCATACCCAAACAAGTCACGATTTCTATGAATGGCCGAAAAATGACAGGTGATCTTTCCTTCATGCTTGCAGTACGTCCAATTGAAAGTAAGGAGTGGAAATACATTGATGGTGCGGGTCTGCAAAAGAATCCTGATATGATTTACACACTATTCCCAGATTTTCCTCGAGATAGTAAAATTCCCTTCATTGAATAAAAATTAAATATTTAACATTACTACTTTTTAAAGCAAGTATTTTAAAAAGCTGTAATGTTAAATCTATAACAATTCGGTCAGTACTGGACAAAAATATAATTTAACTAAATAATTAAACAATACACTTTTATTTAACAATTTTTCTTACTATAAACAAAAGAAAATAAAACTGTATCATTCATATCATATGTAATTGACTCTACAGAATAATCCCAACCAAATGTTTCCAATAAAGATTTGCAAATAACATTCTTTACAGAATCTGATTTTGCATACTCTTCTAACAAATATATTTTATCTTTTGGAAATGTATAATTATCCATCTGATATATTAATTTAATAGTTGCACCATCTCTGTATATATCTTTCCAAACTGTATATGCATTATTTTTCTTTGGCAGCGTTTGTTTAACGTCGAGAATTGCATCATCTACAAGCAACAAATTTTCATCAGCACCGCTTTTTGCCGTACAACTAACCATTAACATAACAAATACAAATAAACTTAGTATTTTCATCTAATTCTCAAAATAATTTTCAGTGTGAAGATATGTACAATGGATTTATCTTACTAGATTCCTCCACGTTCTTCTTACTTCAATATTGAAACGCATCTCAAGGAAATTAAGAAAAAAATCAATCATAGCCACCGCTCCCTAAATTTTGTAGAATAGCGTTTTTACCCCATGGTGCTTTTCTATGACCGCTTGGACTGCTCATGTCACTGTTGCGACAGTCGTTGAAAAAGACGGAAAATTCCTATTTGTTGAAGAACATACAGAAGGTGTGACCCATACTGTATTTAATCAACCTGCAGGTCATGTTGAAGCTGGCGAAACCATTATTGAAGCCGCCATTCGAGAAACCATGGAAGAAACAGGTCACGATGTAGAAATCACGAACTTTCTAGGCATGTATACTTATACTCCCCCGATGTTCCCTGATCGTACTTATTTCCGTTTCTGTTTCTTAGCTAAAGACATTCAGCACCATGCCGATGCACAGTTAGACACAGGTATTGTCGGTGCAGTATGGATGACGCTTGATGAACTCATTGAGTCTGCCCGTGCGCGCAGTCCATTAGTCATCAAAGCTGTACAAGATGCTCTTTCAGGTCAAAAATTTCCTTTATCGCTCATTTACGAGCACCAAAATTCTCCCTTAATTTCAAATTTGGATGCTTAATCCTATGCAACAACGTGTCATCGTCGGTATGTCTGGTGGTGTAGATTCTTCTGTATCTGCAGCACTGTTACTTCAACAAGGTTATCAAGTTGAAGGTCTTTTCATGAAAAACTGGGAAGAAGATGACGGCACGGAATACTGTACGGCAATGGAAGATCTTGCCGATGCTCAAGCTGTTTGTGACAAAATTGGTATCAAACTTCATACCGCAAACTTTGCGATGGAATATTGGGACCGTGTCTTTGAGCATTTTTTAGAAGAATATGCCGCTGGTCGTACACCAAATCCAGATATTCTCTGCAATAAAGAAATTAAATTCCGTGCATTTCTTGACCATGCTGTGAACTTAGGTGCTGACTTTATTGCGACAGGCCATTATTGCCGCCGTGGTGAAACACTAAAAAATTCACGTGGTGAAGAGTATGCCCCTCTACTGCGTGGCGTAGATCAAAATAAAGACCAAACCTATTTCCTACATGCAGTGCATGGTCGTGAAATTAACAAGACCTTGTTCCCTGTGGGTGAAATTGAAAAACCACAAGTACGTAAAATCGCTGAAGAATTAGGTCTAATCACCGCGAAGAAAAAAGATTCAACAGGAATTTGTTTTATTGGCGAACGTCGATTTAATGACTTCTTAAAGCAATATTTACCTGCTCAACCCGGAAAAATCGTCTTAGACACGGGTAAAGAGGTTGGTGAACATCACGGCTTAATGTACTATACGCTCGGCCAACGTGGTGGCATCGGTCTTGGTGGTCTAAAAGGTGCTGAAGAAGGCGCTTGGTTTGTACTTCACAAAGACATTGAGGGTAACCGCCTAGTCGTTGGTCAAGGTCATGAACATCCACTCATGCAAAGCACCATTTTATGGTCTGAAGCGATTGATTGGGTGGCTGGTGAACAAGAGATTCCTGAATCAGGTTTCCGCTGCACAGCGAAAACTCGTTATCGTCAGCCTGACCAAGACTGTACATTATTTAAAGACTCTACAGCGCCAAATGGTGTGCGTGTCGAATTCGATGAGCCACAACGTGCTGTTACACCGGGTCAAAGTGTGGTGTTCTACACCGGTGAAGTTTGTTTAGGTGGCGGTGTGATTCATCATACCAATGCGCCTAAACCGGATTTTATTGTATAAGGATTGTTTCGGATGACAGAGTTACCGTTTCAACAGCCTCAAACTCTGAATACTCGCCAAAATCGTGCATTGGCGTTAGCTGCTGTATTTCAAGCAACACAGCTGACTCATATGACTGCATTGACTGGGCAACAGAGTATCGGGGAAAGCGGTAACTTTTATTTTGAACATCTCATTAAAGCCAGTTTGAATATCCGTCCTAAATCCAATCAGTCCAATCAAACGCTCGATTTTTTTGATAAATTGGCGGATATTTCTCTCGGTTTAAAAACTTTAGAAAGCAGCATTACCCAGCCATTTAACACTTCCCCAAAATCTAGATTGCCTAAACTTGCAAATACCAAGCTACCAATGACCTATGCAATGACTTTATTGCAATTAGAAAAAAAAGTGTATAGCAATCCGAAGTTCGTTGAAATTATTGAACAATCGCAACAAAAAATTCTTAGACAGCTCTCCTTTTTCGATAATAATTATTTACATCCAAGTATCATTGCAAACCTTGCCCAAACCTATATTGAAACTGCGGGTTCGATCAATCCTCGCATTATGGTTCGAGGCAACGCTGAAGCATTTAAAGATACAGCACATACCAACCGCATTCGCGCGACATTATTCACAGGCTTACAAATGGCTCACTTGTGGCGTCAGCTCGGCGGTAGCTCGTGGGGTATGATTTTCAGCAAGCGTAAGCTGCTCCAAGATATTCAAGATCTCGCTCGTTTACAGTATCAGGTGGTTTAACTGATGCAGTACGGGCTTTTTGTTTTACGTTTAATTCCAAAATTTAAGGAATCGCTATGAACGCTTTAACCGCACTTTCTCCATTAGATGGACGTTACGCAAGCAAATGTGATGCTCTACGTCCCTTCCTCTCTGAGTTTGGTTTAATCCATGCTCGTGTGACTGTTGAAGTGCGTTGGTTACAAGCGCTTGCAAACCGTCCTGAAATCACTGAAGTTCCAGCGTTCAGTGCTGAAACGAATGCTGCGCTTGATGCAATTGTTGCGAACTTCTCTGAAGACAATGCAAACCGCATTAAAGAAATTGAACGTACAACAAACCATGACGTAAAAGCAGTTGAGTACTTCTTAAAAGAGCAAATCGCACATATCGATGAGCTTAAAAATGCAGGCGAATTTATTCACTTTGCATGTACATCAGAAGACATCAACAACTTGTCTCATGCTTTAATGCTTAAAAATGGCCGTGAAGTTTTAGTTGCAGCAATGCAGCAAATCATCGATTCAATCGTTGCTTTGGCTGAACAACACGCTGAACAACCAATGTTGTCTCGTACACATGGTCAAACTGCAAGCCCAACAACTTTGGGTAAAGAAATGGCGAACGTGGCTTACCGCCTTGCACGTCAAATCAAGCAATTCAAACAAGTTGAACTTCTAGGTAAAATTAACGGTGCTGTAGGTAACTACAACGCTCATTACTCTGCTTACCCTGAAATTAACTGGCCTGCTCATTCTCAAGCTTTTGTAGAGTCTTTAGGTTTAACCTTCAACCCGTACACGACTCAGATTGAACCGCATGACTACATGGCGGAACTTTTTGATGCGCTACGTCGTTTCAACACAATCTTAATCGACTTTAACCGTGACGTTTGGGGATACATCTCACTTGGTTTCTTCAAACAACGTTTGAAAGAAGGTGAAGTTGGTTCTTCAACGATGCCGCATAAAGTAAACCCAATTGACTTCGAAAACTCTGAAGGTAACTTGGGTATTGCGAATGCGGTATTGGCTCACCTTGGTGAAAAACTTCCTGTATCTCGCTGGCAGCGTGACTTAACTGACTCTACTGTTCTTCGTAACATGGGCGTTGGTTTCGCACAAAGCTTGATCGCATTTGAAGCTTGCTCTAAAGGTATTGGCAAACTTGAATTGAATGCTCAACGTATTCTTGAAGACCTTGACCATGCTCAAGAAGTTCTTGCTGAACCAATTCAAACTGTTATGCGTCGTTATGCAGTTGAAAAACCATACGAAAAACTTAAAGCCCTCACTCGTGGTCAAGCAATGACTCGCGATATGATGGTTGATTTCGTAAATGGTAATGAGCTTGAAGCTGTTCCTGCTGCTGACCGTGCGCGTCTTGCAGAAATGACACCTGCAACATATACAGGTAATGCATCAACTCAAGCAGCAAACATTAAAGATCTTATTTCTAAAATCTAATTTTAGATAGATCAAAAAAACGAGGCTTCATGCCTCGTTTTTTATTTATAATACTTCTTCTCTCTTTGAGATAAGGAGCATGCTCCGCAAGGAGATAGAAAATTTAGACGTAATTTTATTCTGCAGGGCAATATTTTTCCCAATCATCTTTCATCCGTTGTAATTCACAGCCTGTTAAAACATCTGAATAATAAACATAATATGTGGCATCGGGATATTGAATCTCATGGCGAAACATCATGCCGCGCAAAGACACAGAGAGCTCTTCTGGAAAATCATCTGTTAAATTAAGTTCTTCAAACTCATAGTTAAAATAACAATTTTGAGTCGCAATAAATGCCTCAACAATGGCCATAGTTACTTCCAAATATATAAACTTCGATATACATCTGAGTTTAATACAATCTTTTTGAAAATACTTATCCCTAGTAGCGAACTGATGACATTTGAAAAAATAATGCACAAATTCTAGCGCCGTCTAACTAACACTTTTCATCGCATTATGGCTATACTTGCCGCGAATTATAACCACTGCACACCGATAAAAATTTTGAGCTTTGCCTTTTCATGATTGATTTCAAATTAAAACTTAAGCACATCTTAGCTTTTGCATTATTAACTCTTGCCATTGTGATCGCCAGTATCCAACCTTTAGAAATGGAAGCGTATATCCTCCATCAAATCGGGACAGCGTTTATGCTGATCGTGTTGCTCGCTTTCCTCTATAAAATAGGGCTAACTTTCACAACAGTTTGTCTGTATCTTGGCTTTTTACTGATTCATGTCATTGGTGCCCATTATTTATATTCTTATGTACCTTATTCTGAATGGACACAAGCTCTCCTCGGTTTCAACCTTGACCAAAGCATGGGATGGACCCGGAATATGTATGATCGGCTTGTACATCTTGCCTATGGTTTGCTGCTCTACCCGTTCTTTTATCGCATATTTCAAATCTGGCTACCGCAGTTAAAAGCCGGAACACTCTTTTTATTGGTCGTACAATTCGTCATGGCGACCAGTTTATTTTATGAATGGATCGAATGGCTGATTGCCATTAGTTTATCACCAGAGGAAGCTGAAAATTACAATGGGCAACAAGGTGATATTTGGGATGCGCATAAAGATATGCTGCTGGCAACATTTGGTGCGATGATCACTGGCGGCCTTTTATATTTCAATCAGAAAAAATCTTAAATAAAAAAGCACTCATTAGAGTGCTTTTTTATCGCCATATTCATGAATGGATGTATTAATTATTAATAGAGTGGTAGCGCATTTAAGAATTGATCTAACGGATCTAAAGCGCCCCATGCTGTTTGAAGCTTTGTATTTGAAACTGCTGCGACACCCAATACAGGATTAGTAGAGACATTTAAATAAGATGAATCATCTGATATTACATCAAGAGCAATGTTGGGTGGATTACTCAACAACCCGATCAAATCGATTTGATCATCAGAAATAAAAGAGCTTGTTTCATTTAAGCCAAAGCTCGAAACACTTTGCTGCGCAAGTACATCAAACACAGTATTATCACCTGTTAACAGTGATGCCTGATCATGTAATTCAACCGAAGCCTGTTCTTCTGACATCAAGAATAAACTCACTTTGGCAACTGTCATCGCTTCAACGGTAAAATCAAATGCTGAGCTTTTGGCACTGGTATTTCCTGCCAGATCCGTTTGGGTAAAACTATAGCTATACTTACCTGCTGCTAAATCTGACTCTGGTGTATACAACCATTTCCCACTAGTATCTGCTTTGACGGTTGCCACTGCGACGCCATTTTTATAAATGGTAATCGTGGCATTGGTCTCACATTTGCCTTCAAAACTTGGGGTTGAATCTTGAGTGCTCTCCCCCTGTTTAATGGTGAGCTTTGTAGTATCTCGATCATCATACACCGTCGTCAATGTTGGCGCAGATGGTGCAATGGTGTCCTTTGTACCAATCACTTGCGTGCTCTTTGAGCTATTGCCAGCGGCATCTGTCGCAGTCACTTGGACAACATTATTATCTGTTACTGCGCTGCTTAATTTCACCGTATAGCGACCATCGTCACCTACAGTTGCGGTACCAAGCGTATTTCCTGCACTGTTTTTAATGGTAATTTTGGCACCAATTTCAGCGCTTCCCGACACCTCTGTACCATCAGTATTGATTATTGCTGTTGGTGCAACGGGTGCCGTATTATCCGTTCCAGCAGTGACATTTAAAGGTAACGATTGATTCCCTGCTGCATCAACCACAATAATAGTTGTCTTATTACTATCCGACAGTGCTGGGGACAATGTCAGTTTAAATTGACCATTGGCATCTACCGTAGTGGTAGCAATGACTTGTAAATTTGCATCTAATATTTGAATGGTGCTATTGGCTTCGGCAGTACCAACCAGTTCAGTTCCGGCTTTATTCACTTCAATCTTAGGTTGATCAGGTCGAAGCGTATCTTTGCCCATCTCAACTGACTGCACTTCAGATTTGTTGCCGGCTTTATCTTCTACAATGACTTTAGCCGTCTCACCTGCTTGTAAAGTATTACTTAATGCAATGGAGAAATTGCCATCACTTGCCGCAGTCACAGGCCCACCTAAAAGCGTTGTGCCATCTGCAGCATAAACATAAACTTTTGCACCCGCTTCGGCAAAACCAGAGACAAACTTACCGCTTTCATCCACTTGTGCATTTGCCGCGTCCGGCGAAATTGTATCTTTATTACCCGTCAATATCGTCGATTGTGAACTATTTCCTGCCTTGTCTTTAGCGTACAAAATTACGCGATTGCCGTCTGTAATCGCGTCATCTAAAGTAATTTTATAGTTGCCATCGGCATCTACTTTAGATTGACCAATCGTATTGCCTTTGGCATCTACGATATAAACCGTTGCACCAGCTTCCGCCTTGCCGGACACGACTTTTCCATCACTATCAAAACTTCCAGTTGGCGTACTTGGTGCTGTTTTGTCATTGCTAGAGGATTGTTCATCTTCTTTGTCAAAAGCCAGCAGATATACCGCTTCTGCACCCAAGATCGCCAATCCTGCCTTAAGTAGTGATGGCGAACCATCATCCTCACTTGCAACTTCCGTAGCTTGAGCAGGTGTTGTTGCCTGATTTAACTGTGTCGATGCAGATAAAGGCTGCGCAAATTCATTCACTGAACGATAACTCACCGTTTTGCCATCGACATCCATTTCGACTAGCTCAAATTGCTCTGGCCCACTATGTAAAACCAAAGAATTATCAGAGCTAAAGTCATCTGTATAAAAATGATCAATCACGATTTTTTGACCATTTTTCAGGGTAATCACACATTGATTTCCGACTCGATGGATCGACTGAATATCGGCTGGCCTAAGTTCTAACTGAATAACGGACGGTTGAGATATTTGTATTTTTGTGGCCTGAGTTTCTTTTAAAATCGTTTGATCTTTCTTTGATATCACGACAATTTTTGTCATTTCGCCCTCAGTGTTATTATGTAATAAACATCTAATAAATAATTAGTTAAGTACCTTATCAAATTGGTGCTGAACAGACAAACCCTAATATATAATTATTTATTGAGTAATTTTGGCATAAAAAAGCCAATGTAATATATGAGTTGATTCGTATTACTAAGTATTGGGTGATCTTCTAGAATCATAAAAATATAAAGTTTAAAAAGATAACATATGCTAAAAGTTAAGCTTCTAACTACCTAAAATGCTATTTTTACTAGGAGCACTTTTCCAGTCCCAGAATAATTACTCACACATTATAATTAAACAAAAAAGAACCGTATTATTTATTTCATTCATGAGAATTATCATGTTTCGAACACTGACTAAAATGGCTATTTCTTGAATGATAAAAATTAATATTCCATTCTTCATCCAATTGTCTAATGATATCCCCCTCTTCATTATCTACATTTTTAATTAATATCTTCGGGGGGAATAATCTCTAACTGGCGACGATTTTGACAATAAATATATGACTGGGCCATTTTTTTCAGAAAAACCCATTCGTTTTTCTTCAAAATTTCATCATGATAAATTAAAAAATCAGCGATACTGAAATCTTTATAATGGATACTATAAAGTACATCATGCGAGGAGTAAGAACTATAACTTCCTTCAAATATAAGAATATTGCCAAAAATTTCTTGGGCCTTTTGCTTCAATTCTAAATTTATTGGGTGTTGGCTATCCGTTATTTTAATTTCCTCAGACTGCTGATTATTAGAAATATAGTTAAAAACTAAAACAGAAGTAAGGATAAAAAATAATAATATCAAACGAAAATTAAATACAGATTTCAGTTTTAAAGCCCTTTATTTGAGAAACCCAACCATTAAAAGCCAATCTTTGGATTGGCTTTTAAACTTAAAGAATTAAAGCTTTGGATCACGCAACTGCACGAGACTCGAATTGGCTTTGCTCAATGACTCCATCACTTTAGACATGACTGCAGGAACCAATGAATCCGCAATTTGTGCTGCTTGTAAGCCCAACTTCTCACCAAGTGTTGGCTTTTTGCGGGTTTCAATCATATATACATCATGTTGTGGCATGAGACTTAATAGATATTCATCTGACGTTTGGAGCTTATCGACTAGATTAAGATCAATGGCATCTTGACCATACCAATGCTCACCTGTTGCAACTTTATCGACATTAAGCTGAGGACGATATTTTTCAACAAAGTGTTTAAATAAGTTATGCGTTTGCTGTAACTCTTCTTCAAATTTGGCTTTACCTTCAGCCGTGTTCTCACCAAACATCGTTACGGTACGTTTAAACTGACCCGCCGTATACAGTTCAAAATCGATATGTTTTTCTTTCAATAAACGATTAAAGTTAGGCACTTGTGCAACCACACCAATCGAACCTACTACGGCAAATGGTGCTGAAACAATTTCATTTGCAATGCAGGCCATCATATAGCCACCGCTTGCAGCAACTTTGTCCACACAAATGGTTAAGTTAAATCCAGCATCACGTAAACGTACCAATTGTGCTGCAGCCAGACCATAGCCATGCACCATCCCGCCTGGACTTTCTAAACGTAAAACTACGCGGTCGCGCCCAGCTTTTGCTGTCGCTAAGATTAGGGTAATTTCTTCACGAAGGCTTGTCACCGCCGATGCAGCGGTATCACCATTAAAATCGATCACATAAATTTTTTGGTTATTCTTTTTACGTGCGCGCGCTTCTTTTGATAATTGTTGGCTTAGTTGCAGCAGCTCAAGTTTAGATGCAGTGGTTTGCGCAATTTTTTTTCGTTGTTCATTAATACGTGCATTTAAGTGACTTACACGAATTTCCGCAGGCAACTTGGGATTATGAAATAGCATAAAATTGAAACTCATTTAATTCATATTTATGTTGTATAACATGTGGGTTGCATCACAAAAATTCAATCTATTTTTTGAAAATAATTCTCATTGAGCCAAATTGAGCATTTTATTTTTATCAAGACTTTTTGACCTAATTATTGACTTCATAAAAAAAGAGCCTTTCGGCTCTTTTTTAGACAGACTAGATTAGCCAAAACGCCCGGTAATATACGCTTCAGTCAATTGATGATCCGGTTGAGTAAAGACTTTTTCAGTGGAATTCACTTCAATCAAATCACCCAAATGGAAATATGCGGTACGGTCAGATACACGTGCTGCTTGTTGCATCGAGTGCGTCACAATCGCAATGGTATATTGCGCTGAAAGTTCAGTGATGAGTTCTTCTACTTTTGCAGTTGCAATCGGATCCAGTGCTGAACAGGGTTCATCCATCAAAATAACTTCAGGACTGACTGCAATGGTTCGCGCAATACAAAGACGTTGCTGCTGACCACCTGAAAGCCCCGTACCCGGTTGGCTCAAACGGTCTTTCACTTCATCCCAAAGACCTGCTTTACGCAGACTATTTTCAACAATTTCTTCCATGTCGTATTTGTCACGCGCCAATCCATGCAGTTTTGGACCATAAGCGACATTATCAAAGATTGACTTTGGAAATGGGTTCGGCTTTTGGAAAACCATACCTACTTGGGCACGCAGTAATACCACATCAAGATTTGGATCATAGATGTCTTGATTATCCATGAGCACTTGTCCTGTCACACGACAAGAATCAATCGTGTCATTCATACGGTTGAGCGTACGCAGGAAAGTTGACTTACCACAACCAGACGGTCCAATAAAGGCGATCACTTCATTTTCATAAATGTTCAGATCAATGCCTTTGATCGCTTCAGATTCGCCATAGTACACATGCACATCATTGGTACTGATTTTCACATTGCTCGATTTCGCATCTTTTTTCGCGCTAGATTGCGTATCGAATTGTGACACAAACGCAGTATTGGTTTGTTTTTGGCTGCCCTGAGCAGAGGTAAATTGTGTTTGTTCTGGATTCACGGACTTATCCTGATATAAGGAATTCTTTTCAGTTGTAACGACGCTATTCATATAATGCCCTCAATTACCAGCGTACTTCAAATTTCTTACGTAACCAGATGGCTAAACTGTTTAAGCCGATCATGAGAGCAAGAAGTACAATGATTGCTGCTGCGGTACGTCCTTCAAAGAAGTTACGTAGCTCATTACCTTGCCAAAGGAAAATTTGTACAGGTAATGCAGTGGATTGATCTAAAGGAGTGGCTGGTACACTTGCTACAAAGGCACTCATACCAATCAATAATAATGGAGCAGTTTCACCTAGGGCTTGCGCTACACCAATAATGGCACCGGTTAAGATACCTGGTAATGCCAGTGGCAAGACGTGGTGAAATACAGTTTGTAAACGTGATGCACCCAAACCTAAAGCGGCTTGGCGGATCGATGGAGGAACAGCTTTTAGTGAAGCACGTGTGGTAATAATGACCGTTGGCAAAGTCATCAAACTTAAGACTAAACCACCAACCACAGGAGCCGAAAGCGGCATATGCATCCAACCAATAAAGATCGCTGCACCAAGCAAACCAAAGACAATCGAAGGAACCGCTGCTAGATTGTTAATGTTGACTTCGACAACATCGGTAATCCAGTTTTTAGGTGCAAACTCTTCTAAGTAAATTGCAGATGCTACACCAATTGGAATCGAAATAATGATCACGATCAGCATCATAAATAACGACCCCATAAACGCCCCAGCTAAACCTGAAGTTGCAGGTGAGCTACGAGAGTCTGGATTCTTAAATATTTCAGTATTAAATGAGTTAGTAATAACACCATCAGCTTTAAGTTTATCTGCAAGTTGGCGTACTTCTGGGCTCAATTGTTGCTGTTCATCAGGCAAGCTGCGGTCAATATTACCAGCCAACCAGACATCGACATTAGCATCTGCAAGGATTTTAAAATCTTGTTTTTGACCAATCAATGACGGATCTGCCATAACCATATCACGTAAGCGATAAGCTTCTGAACTGGTATATAAACTGTTGAGATCATCACGTTGAGAGGCAATCGCTGGATCTTTTGCTATGATGCCATTTACGATGAGCGCATCCCAATCCACCATGCCCATTTCAGTTTGCCAAGCAATGTAACGCTCTTGGAACTGTGCAGGTGATTCACCTTCTTTTTGAACCGGTTTCGCTCCTACATTGACTATACTTGGATCAAAAAACACAGGAACCGTCATCGAGCTTTGCCAGAATGCTGGTAAGCCTTTGGCTAAAATACTGCCAAACAATAGCACGACGAAAAATAAACCAGTCACTACTGCACTAAAGCCCAAGACACGGAAGGTCTTTTCTTTACGATGTCTTTTCGCCAAAGAGTTTTCAATGATTTTCTTACGTTTTTCACGAAGCTCAGCGGCTGCATGTGAATCAAATTTTTGATCCATGTTTGATGTATTCGTCGTACTCATTCGTATTGCTCACGGTATTTACGCACAATGTACAGTGCAACAATATTCAGCCCTAAGGTAATCACAAACAGTGTTAAACCGAGTGCAAAAGCAACCAATGCTTGAGGACTCGCAAAGTCTGTATCACCTGTTAATTGGTTTACGATGGTAATGGTGACTGTAGACACTGCTTCGAGCGGATTAATGTGTAGTAAAGGACTGTTCCCTGCTGCAAGTACCACAATCATGGTTTCACCAATTGCACGAGATGCTGCCAATAAGAATGCACCGATAATGCCCGGCAAAGCTGCAGGTATCACTACTTGGCGAATAGTTTCTGATTTTGTTGCACCCAAACCGAGTGAACCGTCACGAAGCGCGCGAGGAACTTGAGTAATGATGTCATCAGATAATGATGAAACGAATGGGATAATCATAATCCCCATCACAAAGCCTGCTGTTAGAGCACTGGTTGCATTAATATCGAGTCCAATATATGCGCCAAGCTGTTTTGCAAAGGGTCCAATAATCATTAAGGCAAATACACCGTAAACGATGGTTGGAATACCTGCGAGAACTTCTATGGCAGGTTTTGCCCAAGCACGGAAACTTGGCTTTGCATATTCAGCCAAATAAATCGCAATCATCAGACCAACCGGAACAGCAACCAGTAGTGCAATACCACTAACCATGAGTGTGCCCCAAAGGAGTGGCAGCAAACCATAACTACCTTCGGCATTCCCTGATGTACTAAAACCTGGGTTCCATTCAGTGCCCAAGAAGAAATCGAGTGGACTGACAAAACTAAAGAAACGCATGGCTTCACTGAACATCGACATCACAATGCCAACTGTTGTCAGGATTGCCACACCGGAACATAGTGCCAATGCGATATTAATAACTTTTTCGACTTGGTTACGTGCACGATATTTTTCTGCGATGCGGCGTTTAGCCATAACTAAACCAATCAATGCCGCACAAATCACAACGGCCAATTTTGCATATGAGCCGATGTTTTCAATTTTCTGTAACTGTTCTGCTGCTGCAAGTTCATATGCAGCTGGCGTATCACTTACTCCAAAACCAGAAGCAATCGCTTGGACGCGGTCAACCATTACGCTTGTGCTTGCAGGATCTAAATCTAAACGAATATTTTCTGGGACATTATTTAAAATAACGTGTTGAAAAATACTCGGTTCAACCAAGTTCCAAACAATCAAGATTAAAAAAGCGGGAATCCCACACCATAAAGCGACCAAAACACCATAATAGCCCGGTCGTGAATGCAACATTGCTGAGTTATTGCCTTTACCTGCAAGTTTGCGACTTTTGGTCAGTCCAACTTGATAAGCGATCGCAATAATTGCGAGCAACACACCAATAAGTAGCAGATTCATGTAATCTCCACTGTTTTTTCAAAAGCCCTTCTTGAAAAAACTGTTTCTTTGCAAAAAGCCAATGGCAGGTCAATCCTGCCATTGGCTGTTTCAATCCAATTATTTAACTGCTTTACCAGCTTTAAAGTTTGCAAGAACTGCAGCGCGCTCTTTGTCAGACATTGAAATTAAGCCTGCTTTTTCTAGCTTCGACCCTTTACCTGATACTTTTTTACTTAGGAAGAATTCTGTGAACTCTTTCAAGCCTTTGATGGATTTAAGATGTTCACCTTTCACGTAGAAGAACAATGGACGTGATACAGGGTAAGAACCATTCAGAATTGTTTTCTCAGATGGCGCTACATTATTCACTGTTGCTACACGTAACTTGTCACGGTTTTGGTCATAGAAACCTAGACCGAATACACCTACAGCGTTAGGTGAAGTTTTTAAGCGTGCCAATGTCTCTGTATAGTCGCCTGCGATTTCAATCACACGACCATCTTTACGGAATGTTGAACATGCTTTTTTCTGAGCATCTTTATCTAATTTTGCGAAAGCTTCATAAGTTTCACAGCCAGCATCGACCATTTTTTCTTGGAACACTTCACGTGTACCATGGTTTGATGCAGGAATAACTAAAGTGATTGCTTCGTTTGGTAAAGTTGGGTCGATTTGATTCCAACGTGTGTATGGGTTTGGAACCAATTTACCTTTTGAAGGTAATTCAGCAGCAAGTGCAGCAAATACGTGCTGTGGGCGAAGTTTGAATGCCGCTTTTTTCGCATTTGAAGCAAATACGATACCGTCATATCCAACTTTAATTTCTAAGATTTGGTTAACGCCTGCTTTTTTACATGCAGCCAATTCAGTACCTTTAATTTTACGAGATGCATTAGCAATATCTATAGTGTTATCACCAACGCCATTACAGAATTGTTTCAAACCACCTGAAGTACCACCAGAACCTACAACAGGTGCTTTAAATTGTGGGAATGTATTACCAAACTCTTCTGCAACAATACTTGCGTAAGGCAAAACTGTAGAAGAACCAGCAATTTGGATCGTGTCACGAGCTGCATTTGCAGTTGTTGCAACAGCTGCCCCTGAAAGTGCCAACGCAATTGCGATATGATTGAAGCGCATTCTCATCTCTCTTTATTGATGCATTTATTGGAGTACGCCACTTTCTAATAAAGTCTTGTACTTTTTCGATATACGCATTTTGATTTTAGAGTATGACAGTTAGGTTACATCTTTATGACGCTTTTATGATAATTGATGATTGGCCTTTGATTTAAATAAATTTCCTTTATTTTCAATATGTAATAAATTTTAGCAAAGTATTAATTGGTTTTTATATTGCTAAGAAATTCGTAAAAATTCACTACATTGTCATATTTTGTATTTCTGAATCGTCTGAAAACATAACCTAGACACTGACTTCTGTCACTATTATAAAAATAAGCTTCATTTTCTTATTCAGTTTTTAAGTACAGCGCATTGCATTAATTGAAATATATCTGAACAGCAGCTTCACCTATATTGAAATTTAAGTCGCCATGCAGATCAAAAAATGAATAGTAAAACCATTTCTACTTTTAATCCTGATTTACCCGTCCATATGACATTTGAAGAACATGATTGGCATCTATTGACTGAATATTGATACCCGATTGCACTTGCACGAGATATGACTGAACAGCCTTATGGCACGATGCTGTTAGACATGCCTTTGGTCATTTATAAAATGGGAGATGAAATCATTGTTGCCAAAGATGCCTGTCCGCATCGTGGCGTGCCACTCAGTTTAGGTCAAAATGATGGTCAAGGTGTTGTGTGTCGTTATCATGGACTGCGCTTTGGTGAAAAAGGTCACTGCAACCGCATTCCTGCCCATCCTGAACATAAAATTTCCCCAAGGTTTAACCTTAAAACTTATGCTGCTGTAGAACGCTATGGTTTAATTTGGTGGTGCCTCACCGCAAGTACAGATGATGAACCAAATATTCCTGTCATGCCTAATTGGGAGAATACCGAATATTAACAATTGGTTTGTCCAACGGTAGATTTTCAATGTTTTACAGGCCGGCAGCTTGAAGGTTTTATTAATGTTGCGCATTTTGCATGGGTACATCCCGATACCTTTGGCGACCCTGCAAATGTAGAAGTACCTGACTACACGACCATCGAAACAGAAACTGGCTTTAATGCAGACTATTGAAGCAGTGTTGGGCGCTATCCAATTGGTTTAGAACAGCGCGGACAAGAGGGTTTCCAATGGCTGCGGCATTTTGAGATTCATCTGCCGTTTACTGCAACGCTGACGATTCATTTTCCAAATAACAGCAAGCAAGTGATTATGAATGCGGCTTCACCGATGACTGCTCGTTCTACCCGTCTATTTGCTTCCATTTGCCGCAATTATGACAAAGACCTGCCTGTAGAAGATGCTTATGACTTTAACCTGAAAATATTTGAGGAAGACCGCCTTGTATCTGAATCGCAAAAGCCTGAATATTTACCCTTAGATTTAAGCATCGAAGCGCATTTTCCAGCGGACCGCAGTTCCAGCATGTACCGCAAATTATTGCGTAAAAAAGGTTTTAGTCCATTATTTGCGGCATAACATTAATATCGTATTGCATTCACCTCACCCTAACCCTCTCCTACAAGGAGAGGGAAACTCCTTTACAAGCTTTATATTGGTTATAAATATTGTGGTATCTTATTCATCAAATGATAAACATCAATGAATATCGCGACTGGCGACAGGGATGTCACTATAAGGTAATGGTCACATGGATGTAACTTTTCCCTGAGAAGGATTTTAGATACTATGATCCCTCAAAGTAACAATCTGCCTACGCAGTAAACTATCATCACTCAATGAAAAATTGTGGTGATGTAATAAATTAAGCACCTTTTCATTTTTTAAAAAAAAGGAGCTCTTACGAGCCCCTTCTTCTACAATCACAAAATGACAATTAGTCAATTGCAGGTGTATATGTACCATCAGCGATTGGGCCTTTGATACGATCCGCTTCCGCTAGCACAAGAGCAAGCAAATTCTTCACGTTGTCTAAAGTCGCTACTGGGCTTAAAGTCGTCATTTTCAATGATTGAACTTGACCTACTTTAGTTACACCAATATTCGCTTCACCACGAGCAAACAATTCGTCAGCAACGTTCTGGTTAAGTGTATCGAGTAATTCTGCTGGGTAACCTTCAGGAATTACACGGAACAATACAGAAGCGAATTGTGGATCAACCAACATTTCTAAACCATCTGTTGCATCAATATATGCTGCAACATCACGGGTTAAAGCAACACCGTGATCGATCATTGAACCATAAAGCTCTTCACCTAGTGCTTCAACAGTCATCCACAATTTCAACGCGTCAAAACGGCGAGTTGTTTGTAATGACTTAGATACTAGGTTAGGTACGCCATGCTCTTCATCATAAGCAGAGTTTAAGTACTCAGCTTCATAATGCATGAAACGATAGTTCGCTTCATCTTTAAGCAAGAATGCGCCACATGAA
The DNA here is from genome assembly GCF_013419295.1 of Acinetobacter sp. YH12094. Classification (NCBI taxonomy): domain Bacteria; kingdom Pseudomonadati; phylum Pseudomonadota; class Gammaproteobacteria; order Moraxellales; family Moraxellaceae; genus Acinetobacter; species Acinetobacter sp. YH12094. Next base: position 14,657 of record NZ_VPAK01000008.1, on the reverse strand, counting down.
ATCGTTTGGAAGTAATGCTTATGGAAATCAAGCGTTACCGAGTCAGACAGTTCAATACCGTCTAACATTGAACGATAGTCATTTGAAAGTATCAGTGCACCGCCCCATGCTGCATCGATATGCATCCACGCGCCATATTTGTTGGTGATTTCACGAATTTCTTTCAATGGGTCAATTGCGCCTGCATCGGTTGTACCCGCAGTTGCAACTACACATGCGACGATTTTACCTTCAGCTTGAAGGTGAGCCATGGTTTTCTCAAGCGCGTCCATATCCATGCGTGCGTTAGCATCTACAGGAACAGTCACAACAGATTGGAAGCCCATGCCCATCATCGCCATGTTCTTTTGCACAGAGAAGTGCGCATTTTCAGAACAGATCACTTTGACGTTACGCATAGCATCAGATGGTACGCCATCACGCTGAACAGACCACGGATTGCCGTTTTCGTCTTTCCAGTTTTTCGCGATGCACGCATCACGTGCAAGTAAAACGCCCATTAAGTTAGACTGCGTACCGCCAGAGGTGAATACACCTGCTTGACCTGCACCGTAGCCCACTTTTTGGCGAAGCCAATCAATCAATTGAACTTCCATCAATGAACCTGCAGGGCTTTGATCCCATGAGTCCATTGATTGGTTTGTTGCGTTAATTAACACTTCCGCAATTTGGCTAGTGACCATTGTTGGACAGTGTAAATGCGCGAGTGAATGCGGATGATGCACCTTTAAGCTTTTATTTAAGAAAAGCTCAACCATACGGTCTAGTGATTTTTGTACACCCATACCTTCTTTAGAAGGATTGAATGCAATTGCACTACGAAGCTCTTTAATACTACCGCCGGTGTACATTTTGTCATTTTGCAACCATGCAGAAACGGCTTTTACCGCTTCGCCCATTGCTGACTGATAGTCAGCAATGGATTGTGCATCATTGCAGAATAACGCTTTACGATGTTCTGCAAAATCAACCATTATTACGCGCCTCGAGTTGCAACAAGTGCTTCAGCAAGTGCTTTCTTGAAGCGAACGATCACTTCTTCACATTCAGCTTGATTGATGATCAATGGGCAAAGTAAACGAATGACTGTACCGTTACGACCACCTTTTTCTAACAACAATTTGTTGTTGAAACATGCTGCTTGAATGGCTGCTGCCAATTGAGAATCACCTGGTAAAGAACCCATGTGATCTGCTTTTTGACGTTCATCAACAATTTCAACACCAATCATCAAACCACGGCCACGTACGTTACCGATACATGGGAATTCTACCGCTAATTTTTTAATTTCAGCTTGTAAGAAGTCACCACGCTCTTGTGCATTTTGCGCAAGATTTTGCTCTTTGATGGTTTTGATTGTTGCAAGACCAGTACCCATAGCAAGTTGGTTGCCACGGAATGTACCCGTGTGACCCGCTGGTTGCCATGCGTCAAACTTACGTTTAATGCCCAATACTGCAAGTGGTAAGCTACCACCTACCGCTTTAGACATTACAATGACGTCTGGCTCAATACCTGCATGTTCAAAGGCAAACATTTTACCTGAACGTGCAAAGCCCGCTTGTACTTCATCAAGAATCAACACGATGTTGTGCTTTTCAGTCACTTCGCGGATTTTCTTTAACCATTTTACAGGTGCAGTCACTACACCGCCTTCGCCTTGGATTGCTTCCAAGATTACAGCTGCAGGTTTCGTTACACCGCTTTCTACGTCTTCAATGAAGTTTTCGAAATAATACGTTAATGCGTCTACACCCGCTTCACCACCTATGCCTAATGGGCAACGGTATTCATGCGGATACGGCATAAATTGAACACCCGGCATTAAGCCGTTCACAGCATTTTTAGCAGACAAGTTACCTGTCATTGCTAAAGAACCGTGAGTCATACCATGGTAGCCACCTGAGAAGCTGATTACTGAACTACGACCTGTGTAAGTTTTTGCTAATTTAATTGCTGCTTCTGTACCATCTGCACCAGACGGGCCACAGAACTGTAGACAATACTCTTCTTTACCACCAGGTAATTGCTCAAGTAGTGCTTCAGTAAAAGCATCTTTTAAAGGCGTTGTTAAATCCAAAGTATGCAATGGGAGGCCACTTGCAAGTGTGTCTTGGATACTTTGAATTACCGCAGGATGATTATGGCCTAATGCCAATGTTCCTGCCCCAGCTAAACAATCGAGGTACTCTGTACCTTCAACATCAGTAACCCAACAACCTAAAGCTTTTGCTATCGCAAGTGGAAGTTTACGCGGATAGCTACGAACATTGGATTCCATCTGGCTTTGGCGAGTCAAATAGTATTCGTTAGTAGAATTAGTGGCAGGGTTTACAGAAGAAACGCTCATATCGAATTACCATCTCTGATATGGGTTGAAAGAAATAAGTCGGGTGACTTGCGGTCCTTTGACTCGGTGCTTTATGAGTTTCTAGTTAGCTTTAAAAGCTCTTTGAGTATGGGCTAACTAGGAGGCGGATGATACAGACTTTTTCAAGAAAATAAATCACTTTTATGATCAAATAAAAAGATAATTTAGAGAAAAAACAGATCTATTCCATGGATATCTTGAATTATCATCTTACAGTGTGACAAAACAAAGAAAACCTTTTTATTTTATGCTTTTTTACAACTTATGAATGATTATTGTAATCTTCAATTAATTAAACAACTAAGCACTGATTATTTAAATAAATATTCATCAAGCACTACATTTATTTTTCTTGAAAGATTTACAATCCCACCACAGATTTTCCTTTAATCCATCACAATCCCCTTTTAAGATAACAGCATAAGCTAAATTAGTCATTCTGAAAGAAGAATAGGTCATAACAATGCGTAAAATTATCTTATCTACTGTTTTATTAGCATCAGGTTTAGGTTTGGCAGCAGCAACTCAAGCAGCTGACCCACTCAATTACAACATCGTGAACATTCAAGCGGATGCCACTCGCCAAGTGTCGAATGACCAAATGCATGCCGTTTTATATATTGAAAAATCAAATAAACAACCGGCTGAACTTGCTACCCAAATCAACCAATTGATGACCCAAGCGGTGAACACAGCCCGTAAATACCCTGCTGTAAAAATCGAAACGGGATCTCAAAGCACTTACCCGATTTATGACAATGACAGTCGTAAATTGAAAGAATGGCGTGGTCGTGCCGAAGTGCGTTTAGAAAGTACAGACTTTAAAGCAGCTAGCCAATTGGTGAGCGAGTTACAACAAAATTTCCAAACTCAATCGATTAGCTTTAGCGTGTCAGATGCACAGCGTAAAAAAGTAGAAAATGAGTTGATGGTTGAAGCCTCTAAAAACTTCCAACAACGCGCGCAGACATTGTCACAAGCGTGGAATAAATCAGGCTATAACTTAGTGAATATTAACCTTAATACTAGCAATTATGGTGGTCAGCCTGTACCTCGTATGGCGATGATGAAAGCTGCGGCAGCTGATGCTATTCCTGAGCAAGAAATGGCAGGTGGTGAATCTAAAATCACGGTCAGTGCAAATGGCTCTATCCAGTTCAAATAATTAAATTCATTTTAAGAAACCGTGCTTTAGCGCGGTTTTTTTGACTATAAATTCCATCTAATCTTTATTTAAACCAAACAGTATTTCATCCGTTCATCAGATGCAACCGGCGGTAAATATATTGGTCAGCCACGAACCTTCTTCTTACAAACTTCATTCGACTTTTAAACTGGTCTAAATATAAAGATCCCACCAAGTGTGGGATTTTTATTGAACAATACATATGGACATCCATATGTTCACATGTAAAGATATATGAAAATCCATATATACAGATAAACATGGAACAGACTGAATTTTTCAAATTACTTGCAGATGAGACTCGTCTGAACATCATCATGCTGTTGGCTTGTAAAGGTGAACTCTGCGTCTGCGAACTCACTGAGTCCCTTGAATTGAGCCAACCTAAAATTTCGCGTCATTTGGCATTACTGCGTTCATCAGGTGTGCTGAGTGATCAACGTAAAGGTCAATGGGTCTATTACTCCATTCACCCTGCACTGCCTACTTGGTGTACACAAATACTCGATGTCATGCGTCACCAAGAACGATTTAAAGACCTCGATTTAAACTCCCCGAAAGGCACTACCACATTGTGTGAAACGCTATGAATTTTTTATTTCTATGTACTGGCAATAGCTGCCGCAGCATTTTATCCGAAGTACTTTTTAACCAGCGTGCCCCTGAAGGTTTCCGTGCTTATAGCGCAGGCAGTAAACCTTCAGGACAAGTCCACCCATTTACCTTAAAAACCCTACATAACCTCAATCTACCGACTGAGGGCTTGTCGAGTAAAACCATCACAGCATGTGAACAATACCAACCCGATGTGGTAATTACTGTCTGTGGTTCTGCAGCTCAAGAAGCTTGCCCAATTTACTTAGGCTCTGCCATCAAAGCACACTGGGGTTTAGAAGACCCTTCCCATTTAGAGCTTGCAGATGACGTAAAACTTGCAGCTTTTCTTGATACCGTGGCGCATATTAACCGCCGTTTAGATGCTTTATTTGCACTCGATTTTAAGCAATTAAGTCGTGAAGAGCTTAACAAAGAAATCCAAAAAATTTCAGAGATTCAATAATGGCTGCTGCAAAACTGTCATTTCTAGACCGCAATCTAACGCTATGGATTTTTATCGCAATGGGGCTAGGCATTGCGATTGGCGTGTATATTCCAAGTGCTTCAAGGGCTTTAAATCAACTCAATATCGGTGATGTCAATATTGCGATTGCCATTGGTTTAATCCTGATGATGTATCCGCCTTTGGCTAAAGTGGATTACAAAGCCCTGCCTGAAGTGTTTAAAGATAAACGTACCTTATACCTATCACTGGTTCAAAATTGGTTAATTGCGCCTTGCCTGATGTTTATTTTGGCTATCGTGTTTTTACAACACTACCCTGAATACATGACCGGTTTGATTCTGATTGGTTTAGCACGTTGTATTGCAATGGTTCTGGTTTGGAATGATCTCGCTTGTGGGGACAACCAATACGTTACGGCTTTAGTGGCATTTAACAGTATTTTCCAAATTGCATTTTTTAGTACCTACGCATGGTTCTTTTTGAGTTTTTTACCGCCATATTTTGGTATCGAAGCACAAGTGATCCAAGTCAGCTTTTGGACCATCACACATGCAGTATTGGTGTATCTAGGTATTCCCTTCCTGCTCGGTTTCCTGACGCGTGCCATATTGGTAAAACACAAAGGTCTGGATTGGTATAAAAATCAATTTATACCCAAAATCAGCCCCATCAGTTTAATGGCATTACTCTTTACCATTGTGGTGATGTTTAGCCTCAAAGGTGCAGATGTCTTGAGCCTTCCAATGGATGTACTGCGTATTGCCATTCCCCTCACGATCTACTTTGTGGTGATGTTTTTCATTAGCTTTTTGATGAGCAAATGGATGGGCAATAACTACGCCAAAACCACTGCGATATCCTTTACAGCAGCAGGTAATAATTTTGAACTTGCCCTCGCTGTTGCCATCGCCACCTTTGGCATTGCATCTCCGATTGCATTTACCACGATTATTGGCCCATTGGTTGAAGTCCCTGTGCTTATTGCATTAGTGAGTGTATCGCTATGGTTAAAACGCAAATGGTATAAAGAGAACTAAAATGAAGCTCCCCAATATTCAACTAGATCTACTTGAAACACCGAGTTTTGAACATGTTCAAGCAAAAGCACTTGAACATCCGCCACGCATTCTGCTGCTATATGGCTCTAACCGTGAACGCTCATTTAGCCGTTTAACGGTATTGGAGGCGGGTCGAATCCTTGAACATTTTGGTGCAGAAGTCAAAATCTTTCATCCTAAAGGTCTTCCTCTGCCTGAAGATGCTGAAACATCCCATCCTAAAGTTCAGGAATTACATGAATTACTTGCATGGTCTGAAGGCATGGTTTGGTGTTCTCCAGAACGACATGGTGCGATGAGCTCTATATTGAAAGCACAAATTGATTGGATTCCTTTAGCTGCAGGTGCCATTCGTGCTACTCAAGGTAAAACGCTGGCGTTAATGCAAGTCAGTGGTGGTTCGCAATCTTTTAATGCTGTTAACCAAATGCGCATCCTTGGGCGTTGGATGCGGATGATCACGATTCCAAATCAATCTTCCGTTGCGAAAGCATTTTTAGAGTTTGATGATAATGATCGCATGAAACCTTCCTCCTATTACACTCGCATTGTCGATGTGATGGAGGAATTATATAAATTTACCCTACTCACACGTGGTCAATCTGCCTACCTCACAGATCGCTATTCTGAACGAGTTGAAAGTGCGGAAGAACTCTCTAAACGGGTTAATCAAAAGAACCTTTAATGAAAAACTCCTGCATCTGTGCAGGAGTTTTGGTCTAAAATATCCATCCGTTTCAACTTAAACTAATAATTTATAAAATAATGTCGTTGAATCTATTGTACCTGTATGGCTCAATGCAAATTGCGGAATGATCCCAGCTTTTATAAAGTTAAATTTTTCATATAGCTTTTCAGAGACATCGCCTGTACGCGTATCAAGTACAAGTAATTTCAAGTTCAAGTGTTTTGCTTGATCTTCTGCAAGTGTGAATAGTTGGTGAGCAATGCCTTGCTGACGTACCTTTGGATGCACCATAAGTTTTTCAATCTCAGCACGATGCAGTGCATTGGCTTTGGTGGCACGAACCAATTGTACTGTGCCCACAATTTCACCGCTTTGTAGCGCCGCCCACAAAAAGGTTTTATGCTTTTGAATATCCTTTGTCACAGCAGACCAATATTCATCATAGTGCGACTTAGATTCTTTAGCTAAAAAACCCAGTGATGCACCATCTTGCACACATTGTGCCAATAATTCACACAGTTGAGCCTGCTCATCTTTTAGATCTTGAATGTTTAAATATTGAATTTCGCTCATCTTCTTTTCCTCTTATTTCTATTTTTATCGTTATATTCAAATGGCATGCCATAAAAAATCCCGCTCGGAAGCAGGATTTTGATTTTCAATTTAGTAAATCGACATATGATTGCGATGGATCATTTCAAGTGATCGGGCTTCCCCTAAAACTTGATGAACTTTATCTGAGGCCAAACCTTTGACGATTTCTGCCGAACGTGAACTGAAGTTTACACGACCGACGGCAACACGATGACCTTGTGTATCGACACATTCCACCACATCACCACGTTCGAAATGCCCTTCAACAGCTTTCACACCGACAGGTAATAAACTGCGGTGATTATCACGGATGGCTTTGACTGCGCCATCATCAATTACTAAACGACCCGCTGTTTGTAAATGTGCAGCTAACCATTGTTGATGGGCTGTCACACGATCATTGTCCGTAATGAATAAGGTACCGAGTAATTCACCTGCCATCACACGTGACAGCACATTGTCGCTATCACCGCTCGCAATGACTGTTGGACAACCGGACTTGGCTGCCAAACGTGCCGCACGAACTTTGGTCAACATACCACCACGACCGAATTTACCGCCGCCGCCAGCCATATCGAATAATGATTCATCCATTGCACGTACTGTATGGAACAGTTTTGCATCTGGATTGGAACGAGGGTCTGAGTCAAACATGCCTTCTTGGTCAGTTAGAATCACCAATAAGTCTGCATGTACCTGACCCGCCACCATAGCTGCCAAAGTATCATTATCACCAAAGCGAATTTCATCTGTCGAAACAGTGTCGTTCTCATTGATGACTGGAATGACACGCCAGTCTATCAAGTGTTGCAAGGCATCACAAGAGTTCAAATAGCGACGACGGTCTGCCAAGTCATCATGCGTTAACAAAACTTGTGCTGTGCGAATCGAACGTTGTTCTAATACGCTAGACCAAGTATGAATTAAGCCCATCTGACCAATGGCAGCACAAGCCTGTAGACTGGGTAGATCTGTGGGTCGGTTGTCCAAATTCATACGAACCATCCCTTCAGCCACAGCACCGGAAGACACAAGAATGATCTCGTGCCCTGCATTGTGTAGTTCTGCAATTTGTCCCGCCCAATGCGAGATTGCATCCAGATCTAACCCTTTTCCGTTTGCTGTGAGTAGTGATGATCCGATTTTAACAACGATACGTTTACAACCCTTGAGCTGACGTTGCCCATCTACCACTTCTATCATCTTGTCCTCAGACTTGTTTGCTTTGACACTTATTCAGCAATTAACGTACGTAGTACGATTCTGCCTCATCATCACCGTCTTCAAATTCATCATCAAAGTCTTCACCTTGACCTGCCAGACGTTGTTGACGACGCATTTCACGATATGCTTCTTTCGCAGCAAGCGTTTGCTCACGTGTTTCAGCTTCAAGCTGATCACGGAACGCTTTAACTTCTGCTGCATATTCAGGATCTTCAGTTTCGCGTTCGCGCTGTTCTTCAATTTGATCCATCAGGTAGTACACAACGTCTTTAGTACCTTCAAACGTTAAACCTGAAGTTTTGAATACAGGGCCTTTCCACTGCAACTCTTCGAGAATGTGATCACACCATTCATCACGCGTTTCAGCCGCCAATTGGTCTACTTTATTGAGTACCAATACAACAGGTAATTTTGAAAGTGTTGGGGAGAATTTTTTCAACTCTTCCAAAATTGCTTTTGCATTATACGCAGGGTCAGAACCATCAATCGGTTGAACATCTACAATGTGCAATAAAATACGTGTACGCGCCAAGTGTTTCAGGAATCGAATACCTAGACCTGCACCTTCTGCAGCCCCTTCGATTAGACCTGGAATATCCGCCATTACAAATGAGCGGTGACTATCGGCATCAACCACACCTAGATTTGGCACCATAGTGGTAAATGGATAATCTGCAACTTTTGGTTTCGCTGCTGAAACTGCACGGATAAAGGTTGATTTACCCGCATTTGGCATACCCAACAAACCAACGTCTGCGAGTACTTTTAATTCAAGACGAATTTCACGAAATTCGCCTTTTGAGCCGTGTGTACATTTACGTGGAGAACGGTTGGTTGAAGATTTGAAGTGAGTATTACCCAAACCACCTTCACCACCTGCTGCCACTAACACACGCTGACCGTCAGCCACTAAGTCGCCGATGATATCGCCAGATTCTGTATCTACAATTGTTGTGCCCACTGGAACGAGCAATACGGTATCTTCACCGCCACGGCCTGAGCAGTTCGCTCCACGACCATTTTTAGCACGTTCTGCACGGAATTTACGTGTATAACGATAATCTACTAGGGTACTTGTGTCGTTGTCGGCTTGAACGTATACGTTACCGCCACGACCACCATCACCACCATCTGGACCACCAAATGGTACGAATTTTTCACGGCGAAAACTGGCTACGCCATTGCCACCGTCGCCAGCCTCTACGGTAATGACTGCTTCATCAACAAAGCGCATGTTTGCCAATCCTCTAAAAACTTTAAAACCGCTTATTCTGCCATATTTTAAAGAATTTCTCGAACAATATTATTCAGCAATACTATAAATTTCATTCATCTTGGTGCTGATGCAAATTTTTAGGAAAATCCGCACATCGCTCGAAAATCTTTAGCTCATCATCAAAATACCTTTGATAAATGGCAAACGAATTTCACTCCCTATTTCTGAAAGCTATTTACGTGCATTTTCCTTGGCTTCAATAATTTCAGGCAATGTTCGTTCAACCCAACCAATCAAATGCATTAACTTTTCTGCAGCCTGCGAGCCCATTAAAGTCAGTTGATATTCAACTTTGGGTGGCACGACTGGATAGACTGTCCTTAAGATAAAACCATCTTGCTCGAGCATTTTCAGCGTTTGAGCCAGCATCTTTTCGCTTACCCCTTCGATACGCTGCTTAAGTTCACTAAAACGGTGTACCCCTTCAGTCAAACAACGTAAAACTAATACTGACCATTTATTGGTGAGATGTTCCAATATTTCTCGAGATGGACAATCTGTGGATAAAACTTGACCTAATAATTTACTTGTAGCGTATGTGTTCATTAAATCTTTCCTCAAAGTCACTAACTTACTTTTTGGTACGTACTTACACTTAGTAAGTTAACAGATTAAGATTCAACCATCAAGATCATTTATTCAACAATCAGAGGGTTTAAATATGAAAATCGCAATTACAGGTGCAACAGGTCAACTAGGCCAATTGGTCCTTCAATTCTTATTGAAAGAAACCGCGGCCGAAAACATCATCGCTTTAGTTCGCTCACCAGAAAAAGCAACGTCCCTACAAGCTCAAGGCATCGAACTTCGTCATTTTGACTATGATCAACCAGATACACTGGTTCCTGCACTACAAGGTGTCGATAAATTATTACTCATTTCTGCCAATGAAATTGGTCGTCGTACTCCACAACACAAAGCCGTAATTGATGCTGCAGTAGAAGCGAAAGTTCCATATCTTGCTTATACCAGCCTGTTACGTGCAGATACGTCACCATTGGGTTTATCTCAAGAACATCGTGAAACAGAAAGTCTGATTCAAGCTAGTGGTTTAACCTATACCTTCTTACGAAATAACTGGTATGTCGAAAACTATCTTGCTGCTGCAGGACATGTGGTTGAAACAGGTACCTTATTTGGTGCAGCAAAGGATGGAAAAATTAATGCAGCATCCCGTGCTGACTATGCCGAAGCTGCTGCAAAAGTGCTTACAAGCGCTGGTCATGAGAATAAAACCTATGAACTTGCAAGCTCAGACAGTTTCACCTTGGCACAGCTTGCTGAAACCCTACAGCAAGTTTCAGGTCAAAATGTTCACTATCAAAATCTTACAGCAGAAGAATACACACAAGGTCTATTACAAGCTGGATTACCTGCTGGTCTTGTAGATGTGATCGTCGATGCCGATATCAACAGCATTGACGGTGCGATGCAAAGTGATCGCAAGGACTTGGAACAGCTACTCGGTCACCCAACCACTACTCTACACAGTGCTGTTGAAGCTGCTTTAAAATAAGATCAAACCAACAAAAAGCCCGAATTGATTCGGGCTTTTTTGTTGGTTTTAATCTGAGTTATGGATGTACATTTTTTATCGGCAAATCCATATTCATATCTAAATTTGCCTTGGTATTACGCTCTGCGTTGTACATCGTGGCATTAAAGGTTGCGATTTTTCGCATGGTCATCGGGTCATTGAGTTTTAGTTGTGGTGCAAACTGATGTACCACGTGCAAATCAACTTTTTCATTAAACTCAAAATACACAGGACCATTAAAATTAATTCGAATCGGAATGTTATAGGTTCGTTTTAAGTGAAATGGGACATCCAGTTTTATTGGTATATCCATTTTTAGCGGAAACTTCGGCACAAGTTTATTTTTAATCACCAAATCTGTGGTCGCCTCAAGCGGCATCGTCTGGTTAATTTGAATATTGGTGGAATAATCAATATCCACAGAGATCGGAACCTCTACACTAAACTGCAAATCTGCCAAATATTTTCCCTTTAAGGGTAGTTGCAGCTTTCGATCTAAACCAATCTGCGTATCCAGAGTCCCAATAGACTGCGTTTGCAAATAATTACCAACGGAAATTTTGGTGGGTAGTGAATGCGACAATTGAATATCAGCATTTTTTGCACGTACTTGCATCGACGCATAAATATTTAAATACAACCAAAATAGTACCGCAACCAATAACGCAACTGCAATAAAACTCAAAATGATGCGCTTCGCCGATTGAAATATCCACATGGCTTACTCCTGAGCTTTCACTTCAGTTTTGGCATGCTCTCTGTTGAGTCGCATTGTTTTTAGTGGAATTACCAATTCACCCTTTTTAATTTGAACCGGCAACGTATTTTGCACATCCACTGTCGCTTTTAATGCCGTTTTAATTGGAACATTTAAATTACCTTCAATAGGAATGTTGGTTTTTAAATTTGCATTCAGTGGAATATGTAGGTTTTCTTTCAGCACTGTTTTGACTGGTGCATCAAACTTTAAATGTACTTTTTGCTCCAAAGGCACATTCATATTCACTGGAATATCCAATTGTATCGGGATATCACCTTTGAGTGGCAAAGTCACATCCTGCCCCATGACTTTAACTTTCACTTTGGTATTCACAGGAAGGTTTTGATTCACTTTCAAAGTTTCACGTACTGGAATCGTGGTCTTGATTGGGACTTGATTATCAAAATACACCCGTGGCGTCAGCGTTTGAGTTAAGGGAATATTTAAATTTTCATGTATCGGAATTTCAGCATTCACCCGTCCTGTCACGTCCACATCCAAGGCATCATGAATTTTGACTTCGGCTTGTAACGGCTCTTGCAGGTCAATATTGACGTTCTGATTTTCTAGCGGGATATAAATATTAAAGTGCTTAAACACCCAAATGGCGATAAGTACACCACAGAGCGCAGCAAACACAATAAATGCCAATCCACTGAGCATGTGCTTTGCTTGCAAACTAAATTCCTTTTGCTTTTTATTTTTTACAGTCTCATTTTGAACACATTATACAAACCAGTTTGCAATTTTTTGTATTTAATTCTTTAATAATTTCATTAACTTAAAACTTGAATATTTTAGTCAGCTTTTCATTATAAATGACTCACACTCATCTAACAGTGGCAGAAAAAACAAGAACTTTTGATGCTTTTGATCAATCCATTCGTCATCTATGCCTTAAGTTTTTAACCCATACTCTTTAGATAAAAAAAGAGCCTCAAATGAGGCCCTTTTTTTACAGCGTGAACTAATTAAGCATTAGTTTCAGCAGGAACTTTTGGATAGCTTACGCCGCCCATTTGCTCAGCAATACGCAATACTTGGCAGCTATAACCCACTTCATTATCGTACCAAACATAAGCAGTTAAACGGTTACCAGAAGCGATTGTCGCTTGAGCGTCAAACACACCTGCAGTACGTGAACCGATAAAGTCAGACGATACAACTTCAGTTGAGTTTGTATAACCGATTTGACCTTGAAGGTTAGAGTTGATTGAAATTTGGCGAATGTATTCATTCACTTCTTCACGATCAACATCTTGACCTAAAGTAAGGTTCAAAATAGCAAGAGATACGTTTGGAGTAGGTACACGTACTGAGTTACCAGTCAATTTACCTTGAAGAGCAGGAAGCGCTTTAGCAACAGCTTTAGCAGCACCTGTTTCAGTAATAACCATGTTCAATGTTGCAGCACGGCCACGACGGTCAGCTTTATGGTAGTTGTCGATTAAGTTCTGGTCGTTTGTGAACGAGTGAACTGTTTCAACGTGACCATTGATTACTGTGTACTTGTCATTTAACACTTTAAGTGTTGGTGTGATCGCGTTTGTTGTACAGCTTGCAGCAGAGATGATTGTATCTTCATCAAGGATGTCAGCTTGGTTCACACCGTATACAACGTTCTTCATGTCACCTTTACCAGGTGCAGTTAGAATTACACGTGCAGCGCCAGCGCATTTAAGGTGCTGTGCAAGACCTTCAGAATCACGCCATTTACCTGTGTTATCGATTACAAGTGCATTGTTAATACCGTAAGCAGTGTAATCAACTTCAGATGGGTTAGACGCATAGATCACTTTGATGAAGTTACCGTTAGCAATGATTGCTTCGTTTTCTTCATCAACAGAAATCGTACCTGCGAATGGACCATGAATAGAGTCACGACGTAACAAAGACGCACGTTTTTCTAAGTCACCGTCAGATGATTTACGAACAACGATTGCTTTAAGGTTAAGACCACGACCTAGACCAGATTGGCTGATCATCAAACGTGCAAGGATACGACCGATACGACCGAAACCGTAAAGTACAACATCACGGTTTTCAACGTTAGTTGCATTGCCTTCAAGTGATTTAACAGCGTCAGCAACGAATGCGTCAACATCACCGCCTTTTTCTTTGAACTCAACAGCAAGTTTGCCAAGATCAATTTCAGCAGTACCGATGTTTTCGATTTTCGCCAAAGCTTCAAGAATTGGGAAAGTGTTCACAACTGAAAGTTCAACGTCAAGTACACGAGTACGACGATGCGCTTTAAGAATTTGGATAACCGAACGGTTAATTAAAGAACGACCGTATACTGTAGCTACGATGTTTTTTTCACGATATAACTGACCCACTAGGGCAATCATACGTTCCGCGATTTCTTCACGGTTTTTCCAGCGACCTTGGTGCTCTGCATGTAGGGCAACGATAGTGTCTTTGCTCACAGATACGTCCTCTAATTAATTGTAAATCTAAGCATAAATTTCAAAACCCCACAATTGTAATGGAAAACTGAAAATTAATGAATCTAAAAGCAGATTTCGACAAGGTTATTTTGTTATATATTCACTATCAATTTTCAAAATAATCATGATTAGTATTATGATTTTATAGCCGAAAGTTGAAAAACAGGCTTTTTCGCAGATTTTTGTCACAAAATTTCAAATGTAGTTTTATCAACCAGATCTCTGCATATTTAGCTCAAAGATGCACAAATATTTATATTTTTCAAATTGTGGTGTTTTTTTATTTTGCTCAATTTATAGTATTTTTACTGATGTAAAGCTCGTAGAGACCTTTGCACAAACCAGCGACCTACTCTCGACACCAATCTCAAACTCAACTAAAAACTGGAATTGGTGTTAAAAGATAGAAAAAGTCACCGAATTGGCATAACACTCTCCTAAATTGCAGTT
>NZ_VPAK01000072.1:0-2250 GCF_013419295.1 Acinetobacter sp. YH12094 | reverse complement strand
ACATAAAGTCCAAGGGAAATCTTATCTTGAGGTAGGCTTCCCGCTTAGATGCTTTCAGCGGTTATCCCTTCCGAACATAGCTACCCGGCGATGCGACTGGCGTCACAACCGGTACACCAGAGGTTCGTCCACTCTGGTCCTCTCGTACTAGGAGCAGATCCTCTCAAATTTCCAGCGCCCACGGTAGATAGGGACCGAACTGTCTCACGACGTTCTAAACCCAGCTCGCGTACCTCTTTAAATGGCGAACAGCCATACCCTTGGGACCTGCTTCAGCCCCAGGATGAGATGAGCCGACATCGAGGTGCCAAACACCGCCGTCGATATGAACTCTTGGGCGGTATCAGCCTGTTATCCCCAGAGTACCTTTTATCCGTTGAGCGATGGCCCTTCCATACAGAACCACCGGATCACTAAGACCTACTTTCGTACCTGCTCGACTTGTGGGTCTCGCAGTTAAGCGCGCTTTTGCCTTTATACTCTACGCGTGATTTCCGACCACGCTGAGCGCACCTTCGTACTCCTCCGTTACTCTTTAGGAGGAGACCGCCCCAGTCAAACTACCCACCAGACATGGTCCTCGCTCCAGATCATGGAGCAGAGTTAGAACCTCAATATTACCAGGGTGGTATTTCAAGATTGGCTCCACCGAAACTAGCGTCTCGGTTTCAAAGCCTCCCACCTATCCTACACAAGTAAGATCAAAGTTCAATGTCAAGCTGCAGTAAAGGTTCACGGGGTCTTTCCGTCTAGCCGCGGGTACACCGCATCTTCACGGCGATTTCGATTTCACTGAGCCTCTGCTGGAGACAGCGCCCCCATCATTATGCCATTCGTGCAGGTCGGAACTTACCCGACAAGGAATTTCGCTACCTTAGGACCGTTATAGTTACGGCCGCCGTTTACTGGGGCTTCGATCAAGAGCTTCGCTTACGCTAACCCCATCAATTAACCTTCCAGCACCGGGCAGGCATCACACCCTATACGTCCACTTTCGTGTTTGCAGAGTGCTATGTTTTTAATAAACAGTTGCAGGGGCCTGGTTTCTGTGGCTGCTCTCAGCTCAGGAAGCAAGTTCCATCACCAAAAGCAGCGTACCTTCTCCCGAAGTTACGGTACCATTTTGCCTAGTTCCTTCAGCAGAGTTCTCTCAAGCGCTTTGGTCTACTCGACCTGACCACCTGTGTCGGTTTCGGGTACGATTCCAGTGTAACTGAAGCTTAGAGACTTTTCCTGGAAGTATGGTATCAGCCACTTCACTGTACAAGTACAGCTTGCTGTCAGATCTCAGCATAGAGTACCCCGGATTTGCCTAAGATACATGCCTACTTCCTTTCACCTGGACAACCAACGCCAGGCTGACTTAACCTTCTCCGTCCTCTCATCGCATTACACTGAAGTATTGGAATATTAACCAATTTCCCATCGACTACGCCTCTCGGCCTCGCCTTAGGGGTCGACTCACCCAGCCCCGATTAACGTTGGACTGGAACCCTTGGTCTTTCAGCGAACGGGTTTTTCACCCGTTTTGTCGTTACTCACGTCAGCATTCGCACTTCTGATACCTCCAGCAGACTTCTCAATCCACCTTCATCGGCTTACAGAACGCTCCCCTACCACTTACACTTATGTGTAAATCCGCAGCTTCGGCATATAGTTTTAGCCCCGTTACATCTTCCGCGCAGGCCGACTCGACTAGTGAGCTATTACGCTTTCTTTAAAGGGTGGCTGCTTCTAAGCCAACCTCCTAGCTGTCTATGCCTTCCCACATCGTTTCCCACTTAACTATAATTTTGGGGCCTTAGCTGGCGGTCTGGATTGTTTTCCTCTTGACTACGGACGTTAGCACCCGCAGTCTGTCTCCCGGATAGTACTCATTGGTATTCGGAGTTTGCATCGGTTTGGTAAGTCGGGATGACCCCCTAGCCGAAACAGTGCTCTACCCCCAATGGTATTCGTCCGAGGCGCTACCTAAATAGCTTTCGGGGAGAACCAGCTATCACCGAGTTTGATTAGCCTTTCACCCCTATCCACAAGTCATCCCCTGGCTTTTCAACGACAGTGGGTTCGGTCCTCCAGTTAGTGTTACCCAACCTTCAACCTGCTCATGGATAGATCACCCGGTTTCGGGTCTACACCCAGCAACTAAACGCCCTATTAAGACTCGATTTCTCTACGGCTCCCCTAATCGGTTAACCTTGCTACTGAATGTAAGTCGCTGACCCATTATACAAAAGGTACGCAGTCACC
>NZ_VPAK01000071.1:0-2255 GCF_013419295.1 Acinetobacter sp. YH12094 | reverse complement strand
AGTACCAGCGTACGGCCCACAGAATGATGTCACGCTGAAAATGCCGGCCTTTGAATGGGTTCATGTGCAGCTCCATCAGCAAAAGGGGATGATAAGTTTATCACCACCGACTATTTGCAACAGTGCCACATTTTCTATCTTCGATGAGTTACGAGTTAGAATTCAAAGAAAAAACTCTGAAGAATTTTGACAAATTTAGTTGTAATAAGAGTGATTGTAAATAAATAATCTATTGTGCTTAAGCTAATTTCTTTTCTACATTTACAACTTTAAGTTAGCGAAGATCTGTTGAACTGAGTCCTGAAAATGTGAATAGGCTTGCTGCCATGATATTTGTTTGTCCCCGAACACCATAGGAACAACAAAATTATTAAACCTGGCTTTATAGAGTGGATTACGACTTAATTCATTTAAACCAAATAACAATTCAGCAATCGGGTCTTCAACCATAAGAGTATGCTGACGACCATAACGCTCAATATCAGTTTTTATAACTTTAGTAGCTAAGTGCCCTAAATAAACAAAATCTTGTGGTTTACCATAGGTAATTTTAAAGTAGTCATACACATGTCGAACTAATGATTCATCATCAGCTCTTTCAGCATTTCTAGCAAAGGCCGCTGTACGCCTTAAAATTGCTATCAGCTTCTCGATACTGGTACTGACAATTGTGACGGAGGGAAAAGCATCGACTGGCTTCCCTTTCTTAGCCAAGTCATACACAAACGAGGTGATACTTCTAGATTCAAAAGGCTCAAGTAAGTCTGTTTCAACTAATTCCAATTTAATGAATGGTCGTAAACAGGGAGCTTGGTTGAAATGCTGAGGATATCGAATTAATAATTCCATATAACGATATTCATCCCAGACAACTGGTTCCTCTTCAATTGTAAAGAAATCAGATTGAGAGATTTTGTCTTGTACTTGATGAAGCAATTGTTTACGTACAACTTTAGCTTTAGAGCGACTTAATGCAATATTTGGTTTTGGAACTATTTTAATGTCCACATCTTCAGACATCCGATTTAACTGAATATTTGCTTTAGCTAAAGAAGTTCCACCAGCAAAAACCAAGTCATGCGTTTCAAATTCTAGAGACTGTAATAGTCTCAATAACTCGACAACATAGTAATCTTTTTCAACAATAGAAGTTGCACCAATACCAAGTGCATCAGCGACATCTGCAAACACATTTTTTATATCAGGCATTAATTTGGCTACGACCTACAGACAATTGGCGTGTAAAACGACGCGGGGTTTTAATTTGAGTAAAGGCTGGAATCTGGGTGGATTGACCAGATAAATATTTTTCCGTAGCCTCTCCTAACGTAACCTGCACATCCAATCTTTTTAATGCCTCTAAGATCACTGCATCCGCGCCTTCTGGACAGGCTGGCATTACTTTGCCGGTAATTTGATTTTTTCTTGCTTTGGTATAAATACCATAACCAACTTTAATTAGCTCACCTTCTTGAACTAAGTTTCGCAGAACTCTTCCAATTTGGTCATAATTCGCAATGTCATTAAAATCATCACGCATAAAAACATAACGTTTTGAGCGTTTGATGCGCATTTGCATTTTCGCTTTAGTTGTCATCGCATCTCCCTTATACATCAGTTTTCACATACCTTTAAACTAGCAAAAATACGACATTTTGTCGAGCAAAAATACGACATTATACTAGATGAGACTGTAGATAAATTACTCAGGAAGACAACTTTGTCTGATCTGACAGTTCTTGGTTGAGTTGCAGAATTCTATTACTCTATTACATTAAACAGCTGTAGATAACTACTTATGATCCAGAATTGGTTATCAAGCACCCTGATTACATAATAATCATAAGTTATACAACTTACACAATTTATGTGTCAGGAACCTGTCCACTTATGTACCTCTAAACACGTACGTGTTTTTATGGCACTGTTGCAAAGTTAGCGATGAGGCAGCCTTTTGTCTTATTCAAAGGCCTTACGTTTCAAAAACTCTGCTTACCAGGCGCATTTCGCCCAGGGGATCACTATAATAAAATGCTGAGGCCTGGCCTTTGCGTAGTGCACGCATCACCTCAATACCTTTGATGGTGGCGTAAGCCGTCTTCATGGATTTAAATCCCAGCGTGGCGCCGATTATCCGTTTCAGTTTGCCATGATCGCATTCAATCACGTTGTTCCGGTACTTAATCTGTCGGTGTTCAACGTCAGACGGGCACCGGCCTTCGCGTTTGAGCAGAGCAAGCGCGCGACCATAGGCG